>DATMLG010000478.1:0-20822 GCA_035570675.1 Verrucomicrobiia bacterium
GCCGGGTCCGAAAACGCGGACATGGCCTGTACCCTTCCCTTGTCGCCGTCGTAACCTGCGTTGTTGTTGAAAATTAGTGGAATGCCCAGCGCGCCGATTTCCACCGGGACATCCAGCTTGTTTTTTACATCAAATTGCAGCACCAGCCGGCCGTCCTCAACCGTCCAGGTGCGGATAACCTGAAGCGGGCAGGAGCCGGGCAACGTCGCTGAAAGATCAGCCGACGCCAGAGCCGGCGCGACCGCCGGCAAAGCGGCAACGGGCTGGCGCACAGCGGCGGTGGAATAATTGGCCCACGAATCTCCGCCATTGGTGCGCAACCGGAAAGTCAGATCCCCCAAGTGATAATAGCGGTTGGCCTGCCGGTTGGTCAATTGATCGGCCGGTGTAAAATCGAAAGCTTGGTGAATGAGATTGGTGGACTCCGGCCTGCGCCGACCCCGGCCGCGCGGCGTAAAATCGTAACCGGCAACGCCCTTTGGTTCCAAACCCGCTAGAGTCTGCGAATCCTTGACCAGTTTAATATTAAAGTCCGGCGTTTCCAGTTCGAGATAGCCGTTGGTCAAACCGAGCGTGGGAGGTCCAGTCTCGCGACGCTGAGCCCGGGCCGGCTGGGTGGTTGCGAACCAGAGGCCGAGGCCGCAAAGGGCGGCAACCCATTGCGCCATGATTGAATTAAGATGCTTCATGAATTGGGGGTGACGGGGTTTCAGTTCGCGGCGCTGACCGAGGCCTGTTCACCGGCATTTCGGTTGGGCGGTAATTTGCCGAGCAGATTTTGCACGAAGAAATCCTGTGTCCGCCGCTGTGTGATCGGACTGCCGGCACCGTGGTTGGCGCCGGGAATTTCCAAAAAATCAAAGTCCTTGCCCGCCTTGATGAGAGCGTCCACCAGCCGCAGGGTGGATTCCGGCGGGACATTGTCGTCCATTTCACCGACAATGAGAAAAAGTTTGCCTCCGAGTTTGGCCGCGTTGTCGATGTTGGAGGATTTTGAATACCAATTGTCGTCGCTCTTGCTCCAGATTTTATCGGGGGGCATATAACCCATCCATTGCTCGTTCCACGACGCCTTGTCGAGACGATTGTCGTGGCAACCGGAATTGGCCACCGCCGCCTTGTAGAATTCTGGATGAAAAATCACCGCTGCGGCCGCGTTCTGGCCGCCGGCGGAGGTGCCGAAAATGCCGACACGGGTCAGGTCCATTTCGGGATGCCTGGCGCCGGCCGCCTTGATCCAGGCAATCCGGTCGGGAAAGCCACCATCGCCGAGGTTGTGCCAGCACGCATCATGAAAGGCTTTGGAACGGTTGGCCGTGCCCATGGCATCACATTGAACAACGATAAAGCCCAATTGCCCCCAGGCGTTGCCACGCCCGCCGCCCGCCCGGAATGATTTGGGCACGTACGAGTCCTGCGGCCCGTTGTAGATATTTTCCAAAACAGGATATTTTTTGGCGGGATCGAAGTCCGCCGGGCGGGTGATGATGCCCCAGATGTCAGTGGCGCCATCGCGACCCTTCGCGTGAAAAACTTCCGGCATCTTGAAACCGCGCTCGGTCAGTTCGGTAATGTCTGATTCCTCAAGTTTGCAGATCAGCTTGCCGTCGGAAACGCGGCGCAGTTCGTTGACTGGAGGCATGTCCACGCGGCTGTAAGTGTCGATGATGTACTTCTTGTCAGGCGAATAGATGATGGTGTGGTTGCCATTGCCGTCGGTCAGCATGACCAGGCCGGTGCCGTCATAATTGACGCGGCCATAGTGGATGAAATAAGGGTCCTGGTCGGGGTACATGCCGCTCGCGGCAAACCAGATTTGGCGCTTGTCCTCGTCCACGCTGGAGATGCCGCGGATGATCCACTGGCCTTTGGTGACTTGTCTGTTTTCGCCGGTCTTCGGATCAACCAGATAAATGTGGCGCCAGCCGTCTTTTTCGGACTGGTGAAGGACTTCGTCGGTTTTGTCCAGGTAGGTGAAAATTCTGAAGCCGTAGCGTTCCGGGCCTTCAGTGTGGGCAGTCCAGATAAAGGTCTTGGTCTGTTCATCCACCAGATTGCGCACCGTGCCGGTGCGGGCGTCCACCTCAACGAGCCTCATGCGCTGGTGGCCGCGATCTTCCATCTGATAAGTGAAATAGGAACGATCCAAGCTCCAATGGATCGCGGGTGATTCATATTCGTGCTCAAACTTGTCAACTTGCGGTTTGATGAGCTTGTGAATCGCGAGATTGAAAATGCTCAATTCATAGGTGGTGAACTTGTCACCCGCCTGTGCGTAGGGGTGCGAGTGTTCCACCGCACGGCCTCCCTCGGGCGGAGATGATTGAACGAGATAAACGAGTTTTTCGTCGCCGGGCACGGTTTGCCACGTGGTCAGCGTCTTGGAATCGGGCGACCATTCAAGGCGTCCATAGGCGTCGCCTTCCTTGCCATCTTGCGTGATCTGCTCCTCGGCGCCATCCGGCAGGGCGCGCAGGTAGAGGTTGTAATCCTTCACAGTCACGGACCATTTCCCATCCGGCGAGCGACCGCCGCCCCGGCGACGCCGCCCCGGTTCTTGGCCGTCATCGGAAGGTTGATCTTGTTGCGGAGACGCCGGACGAAGTTGCTTGTCATCGGGCGAAGGATTCAACCCTCCCGCCAAGGCACCTGAATCATGAATCTCGGTTGAGGCCATGACCGGAAGGGGCGCCGGGCGGAGTAAAGCGCCTTTTTCTGAAGAGGCTTGGGGGGTGCAATGATACGAGTCCAAATCGCAATGCCAGGTTTTGTCGTCAGCGTCAAATTTGATGGACTTCCCGTCGTCACTGAATTCAATGGTGGTAAAGGGAAGGTGATCAGCCGTGAATTCCTTGCCTGCGGCTTTGGAGAGGGCACCGGCGAGTTTGTCGTGATCAAAGGCGGGCTGCCTTGTCCCTTTTTCGGCATCCACCAAAATGAATTCGCTGGCTCCGCCGCGCAGGGCGTTCCGGTACCAAAATTTGCTGTCATTGGCGAACCAATGCGGGGTAACAATGGATTTATACACGCCCTGAGGAGGGCCGCCAGCACCCCGGCCGCCCCGGCCCTGTTGAGGGCTGGGATGCGCTTCATCTGCGAGGGAAGCGAGCGGGATGGCAACCGCCAAAATGAGAGTAAGTTTGAGCATTGGTTTCGGTACAGTTCGCATAAGGATTTCAAGACTGCCTGGCTTTGACACGGAAGATGGCAAACGGGTCGGTCCAAAACTTGCAGGCAAGGTTGCCGCCCTGACAATTCATGCGGCTGGCCGCAGCGCGGTTGATTGCGGGACGTTTTGCGGCACAAGCCGATGCGGCAATGCCCAAAGCGAACCGAACCAAACGAATTCGGCGTTATCTGGTACTTTTCCTGGATCTAATGCGTGCATCGGACAACCCAAGCCCTTCGATAAGTTGAGCTTAAAACCATCATTATAGACGGATGGAAATTCGGGCAATGCTAGGAATGCACCTGGGGCTATCTGGTATCATCGTCAATGGCCCGCCGGCGCCGTTCGGCTCATTCCGCCGGCTGCCGGAACGTGCGCCGGCATTCACTCGGGGACATGCCAATCGCCTGGCGAAACTGGCGCGTGAAAGCGCTTTGGTCGGAGTAGCCGCAATCCAGCGCGATCGCGGAGATGGCGGCATCCGTTTCGCGCAAGTGGCGCACGGCATTTTCCATCCGGACTTTCTGGATGAGCTGCCCGGCGGTGAGCTGGAAAATCTTCCGTACGCGCTGTTCAAACTGATACGCGGAGAATCCCGCCCGCGCGGCCAGCTCATGCACGCGCAGGGGTTCGTCGAAATTCGTCTGGATATGGTGCACCACCCTGGCGACCCGCGAATAATCCTCGCTCCGCTCATTTGCCGCCTGCAAGTCCTTGGAAATCCCGACCAGACCCATCACATGCCCCGCGCGGTCGCACAGCGGCAACTTGTTCGTCAAACACCAACCGCGCGCTCCCGACGGGTAAAAATGCAGCTCCAACTGGTTACGAATCGCACCGCTACTTTTCAGCACCCGCTCGTCCTGCGCGCGATAGCTCTGGCCGAGAGGCGGCGGAAAGATTTCATCGGCGCGGCGGCCGATCAATTCATTCTTGTAACGCCGGCCGCAGCGTTCGACCAGGGTCTGGTTCACGACGACATACTCGCCCCGGATGTTCTTGATGAAAAAAACCAGGTCCCCAAGGCAGTCGAACAACTCCTCGCCGGTGAAGGGCGTGGCGAGCTGCGAAAAAAACCCGGCGGGCGACTGGGTTGAATTCATGCGCAATCCGTTGTGCCGAAATCGTAGCCGGCGCTGCGGAATTAGGCAAGACGCACCTCAGGCCGCCGGGTAAAATGACCGCGTCGATGAACAGGCAAGGCGTGCGGAAAATCCAGATTGATGATTCGGACACGGGCGGCGAGCCAACCCGGGACGTCCAGGCGGCGGGACCGGCTCTTTTCGCCGAAATACATCCATTCGATCGCGGCACCCGTTGAGATGAGCAAGCACATCCTCATCATCGGCGGCGGCGTGGCCGGGCTTTGCACAGCCTATTATTGCGCCCAGAGCGGCTTCAAGGTCACCGTCGTCGAACGCAAGTCCCCGCAGCGCGACGGCTGCTCGTTCGGCAACGCGGGCATGATCGTGCCGAGCCATTTTGTGCCGCTCGCCGCGCCCGGCGCGGTTTCGCTCGCCTTGAAATGGATGTGGAATCCCGCCTCGCCGTTCTACGTCAAGCCGCGCCTGGATGCGGAGCTCTTCAGTTGGGGCCTTAAATTCTGGCGCGCAGCGACCACGGCACACGTCCGCCGCTCCGCGCCATTGCTGCGCGACCTTGCGCTTGCCAGCCGTGCGAGCTTCGAAGAATTTGCGGCGTTGCCGGAAAATGAGTTCGGGCTCGTAAAAAAGGGCCTGCTCATGCTGTGCAAAACGCGGCACTCGCTCGACGAAGAATCAAAAACCGCGGAACAAGCCCGTGCGCTCGGGATACCGGTTGACATCCTCGATGCGAAACAAACCGCCGCGCTTGATCCCGGCGCCCGGCTGGAGATTGCCGGCGCGGCCCATTTTCCGCTGGACTGCCATTTCTCACCCGGCCGCTTTATGGACAAACTGCAACAACGGCTGGAAACAATTCCCGCCGTAAATTTCATTTGGGACAGCGAAGTTGTGGGTTTCAGAGTTGAAAATGGCCGTCGCATTTCTGCGATAAGAATTTCCGGCGACAGGGAGGTCGAGGCGGATGAATTTGTTTTGTGCAGCGGCGCGTGGTCGCCGGAACTCGCCCGGCAACTGGGTTTGAAGATTCCCATCCAGGCCGGCAAAGGTTACAGCCTCACGCTGACGCAGCCGCGCCAGTTGCCGCAAATCTGTTCCATTTTGACGGAGGCACGCGTAGCGGTGACACCTATGGACGGCACGCTGCGAGTGGGGGGCACCATGGAAGTCGCCGGCTTGAACGAAGACATCAATCCGGTCCGTGTGCGCGGCATTGTGGATTCCTTTTGCTCATACTTTCCCGAATTCAAGGCGGGAGATTTCGCCGGTGTCCGGCCATGGCGCGGGCTGCGTCCATGTTCCCCGGACGGCCTGCCGCTCGTCGGGCGCACGGCAAAATTTTCCAATTTTTCCACCGCCACCGGTCACGCGATGCTGGGCATGACGCTCAGCCCGGCAACCGGAAAACTGATCGCGGAAATTCTTTCCGGTAAAAAGCCGTCGCTGGATATTGCGCTGCTTTCACCCGATCGTTACAATTGATTTCGTTAAAACACCCAGGAACCACCTCAAATGAAAATCCCCACCATGAAATGGGCCGGCGTCATCCCGGCAATGACCACAGCGTTCAAACCCGATCTCAGCGTAGACCATGAACTCGTCGCCAAACATGCGCGCTGGCTGGTGGAGAATGGCTGCTCCGGGGTCGTCGCGCTCGGTTCGCTCGGCGAAAGCGCCACGCTGCGCTTCGACGAAAAATATGCGATTCTTAAAACGCTGGTGCACGCGCTGGAAGGAAAGGCTCCGGTTGTCGCCGGCATCGCGTCATTAAGCACGGCCGAGGCCGTCGAACTGGCGAAAGCGGCGGAAGACGCCGGCTGTTCTGGATTGATGGTTTTGCCGCCGTATGTTTATAGCAGCGACTGGCGCGAGATGAAATCACATCTGCAGCCCGTCATTCGCGCGACAAAACTTTCCTGCATGCTTTACAATAATCCGGTTTCCTACAAAACGGATTTTCTACCGCCCCAGATCCGGGAACTTGCGGACGAGCATCCGAATCTGCGCGCGGTAAAGGAATCCAGCGCGGACGTGCGGCGGGTGACGGCATTGAAGGCGATTTGCGGCAACCGGCTGGCATTGTTCGTGGGGGTGGATGATGCCATCGTTGAAGGACTGCGCGCGGGGGCGACCGGCTGGATCGCCGGACTCGTGAACGCGTTTCCGCGCGAGTCCGTCGCTCTTTACAACTACACGATGAAGGGAGAAGCAAAAAAAGCGGACGAGCTTTACAAATGGTTCCTGCCGTTGTTAAGGATGGACACCGTGGTAAAATTCGTGCAGCTCATCAAACTCGTGCAGCAGGAAGGGGGCTGGGGCAGCGAACGCGTTCGCGCGCCGCGCTGTGTAATGGCCGGCGCCGAACGCAAGGCCGCGCTTGAAACGCTCAAGATCGCGCTCGCCCGCCGTCCAAAGGTTTGAAATGGAACTGGAAGGCCTTTCCCTCGTCGGCGCTAAACGCGGCTTGCGGGTCGGAAAACCTTTCGCCGCGAACAATCCTGCGAACAACGAAAGATTGCCGGGCGATTTCCATCCGGCAACGGCGCAGGACGTTGAATTCGCCGTCCGGCTTGCAGCGGAAGCCTTCAGCGTTTTTTCGCAATGGAACGGCGTCAAACGCGCGTCGTTGATGAATCGCATTGCGGAATTGCTCGAAGCGAACGCGCGGGCAATAGTTGAGCGGGGAAACCTGGAGACGGCATTGACGCCTGCGCGCTTGCAAGGCGAACTGGCGCGGACATGTTTTCAACTGCGCTTTTACGGCGAGGCCGCCGTGACGGGGCTTTGCAGCGGCGCGCGGATTGACCACGCGGATCCAAACCGCAAACCGCTGCCGAAACCGGACGTGCGCTCGTTGTTGCGCCCGGTCGGCCCGGTCGTTGTGTTCGGCGCAAGCAATTTTCCGCTGGCGTATTCCGTTGCGGGCGGCGACACCGCGTCCGCGCTGGCCGCCGGTTGCCCGGTCATCGTCAAGGCCCATCCAGCACATCCGGGACTTTCGGAAATGGTTGGCATTTTGGTCCGCCAGGCGGCGCGCGAAGCCGGCGCACCGGAAGGAATTTTTTCTTTGCTGTTCGATGACAGTTATGAAACCGGCGTGGAGCTCGTAAAACATCCGCTGGTGAAATCCATCGGCTTCACCGGCTCGCGGCGGGGCGGACGCGCCCTCATGGATCTCGCCGCCACGCGCCCGGAACCAATCCCTGTTTTTGCGGAGATGAGCAGCATCAACCCGGTGTTCATTTTACCTGAAATTTTAAAGCAAAAGCCGGTGGAACTCGCCGCCGGATTACACAGTTCAGTCACCATGGGCGTCGGACAATTCTGCACGAACCCCGGACTCGTGTTCGTGCAAAGCGGCGACACAGCAAACCATTTTCTACAGGAACTGGGAAAGCTCATGGCCGCCACCGCGCCGGGAATCATGCTGACGGAGGGAATTTGCGCGGCCTACGGCACGGGCGTGAACAAAATGTCCGAGACGCCTGGCGTCCGGCAAATCGCGCGGGCCGACGTCGCCGGCGCGCAAGCAGGCGCAAGCTTGTTTGCGACGGAAGCAAAAACTTTTTTTTGCAGCCACGGTTTGATGGACGAAGTGTTTGGGCCGTCCACCTTGGTTGTCGAATGCTCCTCGCGCGAAGAGATGTTCGCCGCCGTGCAACAATTGGAGGGCCAGCTTACGGCGACGATCCATGCCACGCCGGGCGAACTAGCCACATACCATGGACTGGTGACATTGCTGGAAACCAAAGCCGGGCGGCTTGTCTTAAATGCTTTTCCCACCGGGGTTGAGGTCTGCCACGCCATGACCCACGGCGGGCCGTATCCCGCGACTGCGGACGGACGATCTACTTCCGTCGGCACACGTGCCATCGAACGCTTTCTGCGTCCGGTCAGTTATCAAAATTTTCCCGACGCGGCATTGCCCGACGAATTGAAGGAGGCCAATCCGCTGGGCATTTGGCGGCTGGTGGACGGCAGACTGAAACGGGACTGATCAGGGGGCTGCCTTTGACACTTGTGGTTCAGCCCAGTCGGCCTGGGCGCGATTTTGCCCGTCACCCACTTCAACGGTGCGCAAGACAAGTTCATGAATGCCGGCGATGCTGACATCCACCGCTTTGGGAGCGTCCGCTTTGTTTAACGGACCGCTGCGCCAGAGTTCCCGGCCATCGCCCAGGATCACAAAATCAGCCGTGGCGCGGCTGACCGAGGTGCCGTCCATTCCCGCCAGGGCCGTGAATTTATCAAAGAGGCCCTTCAAATCAAATTTCATCTCCGAACCGACGAAGGTGCCCAGGCCGGCCTCGTGTCGTTTGCCGCCGAGCAAAAGCGGCGCACGCGCAGGCTGGTCGCCGATTTCGAAGCCGCGGCCGCCTTCGGCCATGCGAACCGGCTCGAGTTGCGTGAGCGACAGTTCCGAAGGCGTCAATGGAGCGATGGAAAAACTTGATTCCGCGCCCCTCCTGCTTTCGACACCGTTTTCGGCGACCGTCTTCACTACGACCGTGTAACTGGCCAGCGGATCCAGATTGCGGATCGGAAAACTGGCCGAGGGGGTGCAGCCAAGCAACCGGTCGTTGAGATAAACCTGGTAGCCTGCATTGAGATAGTATTGTTCGCGCCAGTGCACGTTGACACCGTCCAGGCCGACGCGCTCGAGCCACAGATTCTCCGGCGCGCTCGGCAAAAAATGGAAAGCGTCCGCCGGGGCGAACTGCACTTCCCAGTGCAAGTCGCCGGTTTTTGAGGGCGTCATCCGCACGGCGGCCCAGCCCTGATGATTCATTATTTCCACCGGCACCTGCCGCAGACCGGCGTGCGCGGTGACCTGTTGGACCACATAATTTGTCCCGCGCGGAAAGACAAAACGCAGTTCGTAAGGGTCATCTTTGATAACGTGACTGGTTCCGGCAATGGTGTCGCCAGTTTTATTCCGGCTCAATGCGGCCAAATCCACCCAGCCCTGGGTAATGTGGCGGCTGGTGGAGATGAGTTGAATCTGGCCGTCGTCCGGCAGCAGCGTTAGCACGCGGCAACTTGTCGGAGCCGAGTCCACAACGATTCCACCTGACCAGTCGCCAAGATATTCTTGATTCCAAAAATCGAACACATGAACAAGTTGATCGTCCGGCAGGCCGAGTTCCTGCCAGTTCAAGCGGACTTGTTCCGCGTTGCCCGCGTCGAAGTTGAAAACACCCACAACGTCGTAATCCCGGCCCAGATGATTGATCTTCAAATCCCAGATGCGTTTGTTGCGCGCGCTGGGGAAAAGATCAAGCGGACGGATGTCTGTGGCCGGATAAACACGCCGTAACAGTTCGACCCGTTCCGGCGACAAATCCGGGAGCCGGTCGCTTGACATCAGCGCCTGACCGCTGAGTCCCTCCACCGTCGCCCAGACGCGGGCCTGGTCCAGGGTCAGCGGCGAGCGCACCAGCAACACATCCGGGTCCGAATACCAGACTATGTTGTGCAGATAATAAAACTCCATCGTCGGAAGCAGCGCGACATGGAACCCTCCCCAGCCCAGCACAACATCACCGCCAGTCCGGGAACCATTCATGATGCCCGCGCCTTCGAGCGGGGTGCCCCAGCAACCGAGGAGGTAACGCTCCGGTCCAATTGCGGTGCGGATGCCCTCCAGGGTTTTGCGATACAGTCCCGCCGCATCGTCAGACGGATATTGCATGAAGGATTTTTTTGCCCCGTATTCGTCCACCACGATGGGCTGGCCATCAATCTTGAAATAGTCGTATCCCCAGCCGGCCAGTTTTGTGAACAAGTCCTTCAGATAGACGGATGACTCGGGAGCGGTGGGATCCAGGAGGAATTTGCCCTCCCAGGTTTCGGAGGCGCTCGTGCCGCCGGGCTTTAACAGAAAGACGTGCGGATTGTTGGAGACAAACCGCGGATTGCTCTGCCCGTGGGGCGCGAGCCAGAGGCCGGGCTCCAGCCCAAGGGATTTGATGTAAGCGGCCAGGTTTGCCATGCCGTCGGGAAACCGCTGGGCATTCACCGTCGTCCAGTCACGCTGACCGTCGGTTCCGCCCGAGCCCTGCCACCCGTCATCAATCTGCACATACTTTGCGCCGTAATCCTTGAGATGGGCGGCGATCCACACGGCATTGCTTTTCACTTCGGCTTCGGTGACGCGGTTATAATAATAATACCAGGTGCACCAACCCGACGGCGGCGCGGGAAAATGCGATTTGTCCAGCGGCTGGTAGAATTTTATGCCGCGAACATCACGGTAATAATTTGAAATGACCGTGTTGTCCCTCAAGGTGACCTCATCCTTCACGGGATCAAACACGCCGCCGGCGATGGGTGTTTTAACATCGCCCAAAGTCATCACGAACAAATCAAGGTTGGTGTCGTCTTGAATGCGGCAGGCAATGACCTTTGGCCAGGCCCGGCCGGTCACCGCCGGCATCTGCGCTTCCACGAGCCCGCCAACAATGTTTAAGAGAACTACAAAAGGAACAATGTATTTCATGGGGCAGTCTTCTGCTTGTGCCCGGATTCACAAATTCAACCGGGCTCGAATCGTTGCAGAGGTTCATATATCCGTAATTCTCCGAAAAGGAAATACGCACCGGTGATATTCGATAGGTTGCTGTGCATTTCATCTATGGCCGGTCGCGCCCATTTGCGGCTTAATGTCCCTGCGACGGTGGAGGCGAATAATTCAGTTTATCCGCGAACACGCAGCCGGGAATGACTGGTGAATCATCTAATGATTCAGCCGGGATATTTTGAGACGACTTTATAAAGCAAACAGAAGAAGACAACGTGCGCTACGAATCCATTCAACCTGAACTTTTCATCGCGAACCGCGAACGGCTGAAGAAGTTGCTGCCTCCAAATTCACTCGCCGTGGTCAATGCCAACGATGTGCTGCCCACGAACGCAGACGGCACCCTGGCGGGCGTGCCGAATGCTGATTTATTTTACCTGACGGGCCTGGAACAGGAACAGACGATTCTGCTGATTTATCCCGACGCCGATGACGAAAAACACCGTGAACTGCTGTTTTTGCGAGAACCGACCGCCGAAAACGAGCTCTGGGAGGGGCGCAAGCTGACCAAGACGGAAGCCCGCGCCGCCACCGGCATACAGCACATCCACTGGCTTTCGGAATTTCCGCGCCTGTTCCACCGCCTCATGTGCGAATCCAAACGGATCTACTTGAACAGCAATGAGCATAAGCGGGCCGTCATTGAAGTTGAAAGCCGGGATTCACGGTTTATCGCTGAGACACGCCGGCTCTATCCGTTGCATGATTACGAGCGGCTCGCACCACTTCTGCACCGGTTGCGCGCGGTCAAGTCTGACATTGAAGTGGCGTTAATCCGCCGGGCATGCGATCTGACCTCGAAAGGTTTTTTGCGCGCGCTTAAGTTCACCCGGCCGGGCGTGACCGAGATGGAGATTGAAGCGGAATACTCGCATGAATTTATCCGCCACGGCGGGCGCTTCGCCTATCAACCGATCATAGCCAGCGGCCTGAACGCGTGCTGCCTCCATTACGTGAAAAATGCCGATACTTGCGGCAACGAGGACTTGTTGTTGCTCGACGTGGCGGCCGCTTACGCCAATTACAACGCTGACCTCACCCGCACTATTCCCGTTTGCGGACGTTTCACGCACCGCCAAAAGCAGGTGTATAATGCGGTGCTTCGCGTCCTGCGCCAGTGCACCGGGAATTTGACACCCGGCAAAAAATTGAAGGACTGGCAGCAGGAAGCTGAAAAATTGATGGAGAAAGAACTAGTGGACCTGAAATTGCTAACCCCAAAGGAGATAAGAAAACAGGATCCCGACAATCCAGCCTTCAAAAGGTATTTTATGCACGGTGTGGGTCACCCGCTCGGTCTGGATGTCCACGACGTCGGCCCAACCGTCCAGCCGATGCAGGCCGGTTGGGTGATGACTGTTGAGCCGGCGATTTACGTGCGAGAAGAAGGTTTTGCCGTCCGCCTGGAAAACAACGTGCTGATTGCCAAAGACGGTCCGGTGGATTTGATGGCCCACATTCCGATTGAGGCCGGCGAGATCGAAGAACTGATGGCGTCTCGCGCGAAACCATTCTCTTCAAACGGCCAGAGCCACGAGACGGGACAAAACAGACGCAGGTCCTCCCTGCTTAAAGTTTGAGCTGGAACCCGGCTCTTTTCGATCTGCATTGTCAACGTCCCTCGTCGCCATTAGAACTTTAGCACCGAAACGCGCTTGAAACTGGACCAAATCATATGCCTGGCCGGAATAGTTTTGGCTTTCTCCACGGATGTGACCGGCAGCATGGCCGACGACCGCACGGCAGGCGCTGACAATGGCGCGCCTGTAATGATCATGCTTCACCCGCCGGAGCAGGATTTTTTTTCCAAGGAGCTCATTTATCACGGGATTCCCATCAAGGCGAACGATGTGGTTTCGGACGCCGCGATGTATGAAGCTTACCGGCGGGTATCCATGTTGCTGACCAATCTCGCCTTGAAGCAACCCATGCTGATTTCCAATCTGATCGCATCAGGCGTTGAAATGCACATTATCGGCCAGCATCAGGTCACCTCGGATTTGCCAGAATTCCGTGATCTCAAGGGCAAGCCGCTTCCCGAGTACAACGGATTGACGATTGACCAGCGGACTCGCGGCATGGGCGGACAGTTGTCCTCCTGTGGCGAAGAAAACCTGCTTAAACTCAAAACTGATCATTATTTCGGACGCGATATCTGTGCGCACGAGTTCTCCCATGCCATTCGCAATTACGGAATGCCGATGGAAGTTGTCGTGCTGTTCAATCAACAATACCGGAGTTCCCTGGCAAAAGGACTTTGGAAGGGGGCTTATTCGGCAAGCAATGCCGATGAGTTTTTTGCCGAACTGACAATGTGGTATTTCGGAACGCACGGAGACTTGAACATGACCGGACCCAAACCGGAAAATGGTCGCGAAGGTTTAGAAAAATATGACCCGGAAGCCTACGCGCTCTTTGATGATTTTTATAACGGGCAAATTCCCATCGGCAAAATGAACCGGGGCGGGCACGAATGGACAGAAGGTTCAAACACCACGAACCCTCCCGGGGCAGCCAGGCAATCCAGGTAAAACCCGCGTGAAGGTTCAAAGTTATTGTTCCGGATTGTTTTTTTTGACGTGTGCGGGCTCACTGGCTGCAAACACGGCCGTCATCAACATTGACGCAACTCAAAAGGGGCCGCAAATCAACCCGCGCATGTATGGGATCTTTCTGGAGAACCTCAATCATGCCGTGGACGGCGGACTTTACGCGGAGCTGATAGAAAATCGCGGCTTTGAAGATGCCAAACCGCCCGAGGGTTACATCTATCACGATGGCCGGTGGGTGGATTCATTGGGCGCAAGAGCCTATGACGCGGGATTCGAACGCTTTGGTTATTTCACCAACGGGCTGCCATTCTGGTCACTGGTCAAGGATGGCGGCGCACAAGGTTCCATGAATCTGGACATGAGCGATCCGCTCACGCCGGAATCGCCACGTTCGTGCCGGCTGGAGATTGACAACGCGGCGTCCGGGCGGCTGGGCATTGCCAACCACGGTTACTGGGGCATTGGCGTGGCACCCGGCGAGAAATTCGAGTTGTCATTCTGGGCGCGGTGCGCGGATGGATTCAACGGAGCGCTGACAGCAACGCTGGAAGACGACGCCGGCGACGCCATCAGCAAACCCATCAGCGTGACTGGTGTTACCACCGGTTGGAAACAGTTCAAAGCGACACTCACTGGTGTGAAAAATGATTCAAACGCCCGTTTTGTACTGGCAACCAGCGCGAAGGGCACGGTCTGGTTCGACATGATTTCACTGTTTCCCGCAAAAACTTTCAAGGACCGACCGAACGGATTGCGGAAGGACATTGCCCAAATGATCGCTGATTTGAAACCCGGTTTCGTACGCTTTCCAGGTGGTTGTGTGATTGAAGGCGGCACAATTGCGACCGCCTATAACTGGAAGAACACGATCGGTCCATTGCAGAATCGCACGGAGATTTGGGGGCCGTGGAATTATCGTGAAACTTACGGCATGGGATTCTTCGAAACGCTTCAATTTTGCGAAGACCTGGGTGCGGAACCGCTCTACGTAGGATTTGCCGGCGAAACCTGCATGTTCCGCAACGTGGAGGACGTCCCCCTTCCGGAAATGGGCTGGGTTGAGACCAATTTTCTCGACGCCATTCAATACGCCAACGGTGACGCTTCAACAAAATGGGGCAAACTACGCGCCGAAGCAGGGCATTCCAAACCCTTTGATCTTAAAATGGTTGAGGTTGGAAATGAAGGCGGCACGCGAGGGTTTCCACCACGGTATCATTTGGTTCATGCCCTGCTCAAAGAAAATTACCCCGACCTCACCTATGTAAACGACCTTTCATTTCTTCCGCGCAGATGGATTCCCGGCGAAACTTCCGACATGGAGGACAACCATTTTTACAACAGCCCGCAATGGTTCATGAACAACGTGCACCTCTATGACCATCGCGACCGCAAGCTGCCGCCGGTGTATGACGGAGAAGTCGCCGTCACCTCGGGTGAAGGCGGGCCGGACAAGGGCAATCTGATCGCGGCGCTGGGTGAAGGCGCGTTTCTGACTGGACTGGAACGCAATGCCGACGTGGTGAAAATGGTGTCGTACGCGCCTTTGCTGGCGAATGTCAGCGGACGCACGGACTGGCACGGCATGATTTACTTCGACAGCACGCGCGTATTTGGCACCGTGTCATATTATCTCTGGAAATTGTTCGGCGAAAACCGCCCGGATTATACCGTCCAAACGGAGACAACCCTACACCCGGACAAGGCCCCAGCCATTACCGGCGCCATTGGCGTCGGCACCTGGAACACATCCGCAGAATTCAAGGACATTCGCGTTGAGCAAGATGGCAAGCCACTTTACGCCTCGGACTTTTCCACGAACATTTCAGGCTGGCGGGAGGACGGTGGCACCTGGTCCATCTCGGGTGACGCCTACAGACAGAGCGATGACGCTGTGGGATTGAGCTATTTTGGCGATGAACATTGGCACGATTATACGATGACGCTCAAAGCGCGAAAGCTGCACGGGTCGGAAGGATTTTTAATCGTGTTTGGACACAAAGGAGATGACAAATACTGGTGGAACGTTGGCGGCTGGGGAAACCGCGAACACGCCGTGGAATTCAACCAAAATACCATCGGCGAACACGCCTCCGGCAGCGTCGAACCCAACCGCTGGTATGACATCAAGGTCGAGGTTCACGACCGGAACATCCGCTGTTTCCTGGATGGAACGCTCGTTCACGAGATGGTCGCGCCGACTGCCGATCGTTTCTTCGCCCAGGCGGGACGTGACGAGACGAGCGGCGATTTGATCATCAAGGCCATCAATGTTTCACCTGATCCTATGAACACGACGATAAATGTCTCCGGGCTGGGCAGTTTCGGGCCCCGGGCCTTGGCAACCGTGCTTGCCTCCAGCCATCTCACCGACAACAACTCTCTCGATAACCCCAGCAACGTTGCGCCGGTGACGAACAACTTTTCGATTGCGGGCTCGAATTTTGTCCACGATTTCCCCGCCAACTCATTGACGGTGTTGCGACTGAAGACAAGATAAGATCCTCCCGGCAGTTTCTTTCTGAAACCGGCAAAACCTCGCTTTCAGGCCGAGCGCGGACCCGAATTTAGTTTTGTTCGGCGATACTCCGATGGTCGCCAGCCAATCCATTTGGTAAAGGCATTGGAAAAGACGAAGGGGTTTTGATAGCCGATCTCATGGGAAATCGATTCAATGGTTTTTTCCGTCGTGGCCAGAAGTTCCGCCGCCCGGCGCATTCGAAGATAAGTCACCTGGTGCATGGGGCTGCGGCCCAACTGCCTGCGGCACAGCCGACGCAAATGTTCATTGCTGTAGCCGGCCTCCTGCGCCAGTTTGGCCAAGTTCCATGGATCTGAAATCCGGGAAGCCACCCGTTCCCAGAGCAGACGCAGCTGGTCGGACTGGTTGGAGGGCTTGATAAAACGCAAGACGTAGGCATTGATCAGATCGGTCCATTCCTGCATGAGTGTCGGCTGGTTGGGGCCGCTGCACTCATAGATCAATCCTTTAATCGCCGACTGCAAGGGCAACGCATCAAAACGGGCGAGGACCGGAGCGATGATATCCGCCAGGGGTCGTTGATCCGCCGGATGCAGGTAGCATACCCAACAAAATTCCCAAGCATGCCCCCGCAGGGCCTCAAAGGCATTCAGGGTGTGAGCCGGCAGGAAGCAGGCATAACCTTCCCGACAGATTCGCCAACTTCCGTCAATCAAGACCCTTCCTTTGCCGCCGGTGCAGGCTAAAAAATAAGAGGTGGTCTGTTTGGTGCGGACAATGCGGGTTGGCGCGGTTGTTTTTTGGACTCCAAGGTGAAGAATCTGATATTGATTCAAGATGGGACACACGGGAAAATTTTCAATCCAGGGGCGGGATTCCACATTCAGTGCCTGAACCCCATGCAACTCCGTACGCGGGCTGTGAACCGTAACTTCGGTCAATTCTTTCTGGGTTCTCATCGTAAAAAGATTGACACGGCCATCATTTTAATCGAATCGTCCGGTTTGACCATCAAATAGCATTCTTGTTCTAATCCTGGCCGGGGTTGAGGATGTTTTTGCCCATGTCAGCGGATGCCCCAGATGAACGGATCCTTTTCATCGAACAATTGTGTCGCCTCGGCATTCACAAACGCGGTGCCTGTGATGACGGGTGAAATTTTTCCGGACGGCCGGTCGAGCCATTGGAACCGGCCCGCAAACGTGCTCCCGATGATGCTTTCCTGAACCCAGGTCTCGCCCGGCAGCAGTTTTTCGTCCGCAGCGAGACACGCGAGCTTTGCGCAGGTACCCGTGCCGCAGGGTGAACGGTCATAGGCCTTGCCGGGACATTGGACAAAATTCCTGGAATGCGCCCCCGCAATGGTCGGGGCGCCGAACAGCTCGATGTGATCCACTTCGGGAAAACCCTGATCGTTCACGGCCTGCCGCACGCGCCAGCAAAACTCGGTGAGCCCGCCCGCATTCGACAGCGCCAGTTTTTGCCCGTGGTGCTCAACCAAATAAAACCAGTTGCCGCCCCACGCGACATCGCCCGTGACGTCGCCGATGCTGGGAACCTTCACCGTGAAATCCTTTTTTGCGCGCCAGCTCGGGACGTTGGCGATGGACACATCGCCGTTCGTGTGCAGGGTCGCGCTGACCACGCCGACGGGTGTTTCCACCTTGTGTTCACCCGGCGTGATTTTCCCGAGATGGGCGAGCGTGACAATGAGGCCGATCATGCCGTGCCCGCACATACCAAGACAACCGACGTTGTTAAAAAAAATGACGCCAGCCACGCAAGATTTGTCCTCCGGTTCGAGAAGCAACGCGCCGACCATCACATCCGAACCTCGCGGTTCATTGACGATGCCGGAACGAAAACGGTCGAATTTGGTTTGAAACACCTCACGACGCACGGCCGGCGGCCCGGCGCCCAATTCTGGTCCGTCGGCTATGACCACTCGAGTCGGTTCGCCACCCGTGTGCGAATCGACGATCTGGATTTTCCGGACGCCTAGCTTGCTCATCGGCATACTCACTCTGCCCGGCGGCGCAACGCGCGTCTTGCCTAATTCCGCAGCGGCGGCTACGATTTCGGCACAACGGATTGCGCATCATTTCAGCCCAGTCAGCCCGGTCGATCGCCAGTTTTTTCAACAAGAACTTCAGAAGCGAGCATTTCGTGGTGAACCGAACGCGCAGGCCGTTCTGCGACATTATTACAACCATCGAACTGATTCCCAAGCCGTGGAATTCTAAGCCAAAACTGTCACAAAAAATGTCGCAACAGCCTGTGATAGTGGAAAACACCCAATGATTTCACGGATTTCAAGCCAGACGCGCAGGACTTGATAATTGACGCTCCTTTTTGCCTGCCATCCTCGCCGCTCTCGGTGCTGGCCCTGACGACGGCTCTGCGACGGCAAGCGGACTACCGCGCACCAAGATCAGCCAGAGCCTGAGGCGGCTGCCCGACCCACGTACGAAACCCTGTGTATAACCGTAGGTCGTGTTGGTGCCCCGCGCCCACAGCCGGCCCGCAAGCCGGCCGGAATTGGTGTAACTGTAAACCGGCTCCTTGTTGTCGTCATACTGTTTGGAATTGAGCCAGCCCCGATACCCGTCATAATTCCAGCTGGTGACCCGTGCCCCAGCTGTCGGGAATAACGCCCAGTTCGTCATCAAGGTCATACGTTCCTGTGCGTCGTAACCGATGCCAACCTCGAAAATTGCCTGTCTGGATTCAACTCCCGCCGCCTCACCAATACGGATAATGCCGATTAATTTGGCTAAACGGGACAAATACGCGACGGTTCGCGTATACAAACGAAGTGAATCAATCCCGAAACCGAGCCAATCCTCTCCCGGAAAGAGAGCGTCCCGGTTAAGGTTTACACCACCAAGAACCGCGTTTACCGCCCTGCTTGGAAGCAGCCGCGCATCCCCCAATCAAGGGTGCGAAAACAAAATTCCGCCGGCGGCACGGTCATTTTTGGACAAGGTCATCGCCAACATAAATGCGGTAGTCCTTGATGCGCCCGGCACCCTTGTCCTGGCGGGGCACATAACGGAATCCGGAAATGGTTTGTGATTGTCCGAGGTCGAGCACGAGCTCATGCGGATAATTCGGCTGTTTCGCGCTCCATTCAGTATGCCAGAAATCCGCTGTCTGGCCATTGATCGCATTTTCCGCCGAGCCATCTTCACTGGAGCGCTCCTCGCTGTCCACATAAGCGATCGTCCAACCATCGTGACTGATTGGTTTGCCGCCGGCATCGAGCAAATCGAGTTCGGCCACGGCGGCAAAAGGTTTGCCGTCCTGCGCGCTCAACGATTCAAGACAGAAAAATCTTCCGCTGGCTGGCGTGGCAAATTTGATTTCTTGCGCGTCGGGGCCCGGTGCAAACGAGCCATTGAGAACCTGCCTGGCCGCGGCCAGATTCAATTTCACCGCCGGGCGGCGTGACCTGCTAAAATCCTTTTCGGGATGCAAATCATCAAGAATCGGTTTTTCCAGTCCGGCAATTTCCGCGCCCTGCGGCCCGACATAATCCAGAATCATGATTTCGTTCGTGCCGGAGCGCAGCCAGCATCCGGGCGCATAGGCGGTTTGTGTCGGGCCAATGTTCCAAAACCGGCCAAGGCAATGGCCGTTGACCCAGAGATCGCCCTTGCCCCAGCCGCGTAAATCCATAAACGTATCGCCGGGCTTTTCCAGTTGGAATGTCCCGCGCCAGAATGCCGGCACGTTCGTGCCGGTCTCGGCGCCGGTGAATTTCAAACCGGCGAGCATTGCCTCGTCGAGCGGCAGATTAAAAACTTCCCACCCCTTCAAGATTTCACCGCCGAGTTTCACCGGCGCGATGATTCCCTTGCGGTCGGCCATTTCCGGGCCGAAATTGATGCGTCCCATCGGTTCGACGAGAATATCGAGCTGCGAATCTTGTTTGCGCTCCGGCAGGAGAAGGCTTGCGCGCGCGTTGCGCCGGTCCAGCACTCCAACGCGCCGGCCATCGAGAAAAACAAAGCCAAAATCGTGGATGGCCGCCGCTTCGAGCATGGTCGCGCCTCCTGCGGAAATTTTGGTGCGGTACAAAATGCAGCCGTAGCCCTGGTCATAGGCTTCCATGTTGCGCGGTGTCTGGTCCTTGATCGCGACGGGCAGGTTGTCGAATAATGGCGCTGTTTCCTTCAATTCCACCGGCGCAAAGGTGATGACCGGCACCGGCGCCGGCGGATCGGGCAGCTTTTCGCCGGGCAAAAGGTACTTTGCGAACAGTTCACGCGTCTGGAAAAACTTTGGAGTGGCCCAACCGGCTTCGCTGATGGGCGCGTCGTAGTCGTAGCTCGACGTGTCAGGCTTGAAAGGCCGGTCGCAGCCCGACCACAGGCCGAAGGTCGTGCCGCCATGCGCCATGTAAACGCTGAACGACGCATCGTGCGAGAGCATGTATTCAAGGTCGGCGAGGTAGCGGCCGGTTTTGCCGTAATGATGCGGCTGGCCCCAGGTGTCGAACCAGCCGGGATAAAATTCGCTGCAAATCAACGGGCCGACCGGCTGCAACTCGCGAAGCTTTTGAAAGTTGGTGGCGGGATCGCTGCCAAAATTTGCGGCCTGAAACAAACTGGTCAGCATCCCGTTGGTCATCACGTGCGGCGGGTTGCATTCAAACAGCGGCACGTCAAAACCCGCTGCCAGCAGGGCCTTTCTGAGATCGTCCACGTAGTCCACATCCTTGCCGAAAAAACCGTATTCATTCTCCACCTGCGCCATGATGATGGGGCCGCCATGCGTGATTTGCAGCGGGCCAAGCACGCGGCCGACTTCCTTCAAATAGGATTTTGCTGCGTCGAGGTAACGCGGATCGCGCGTGCGCAGTTTGATGTCATCATTCTTCAACAACCACCATGGCGTGCCGCCCATTTCCCATTCGGCGCAGGAATACGGCCCC
>DATMLG010000479.1:0-10349 GCA_035570675.1 Verrucomicrobiia bacterium
ACGGCTTCGTCTTCGCCGCGTTGACGACCTCCCAGATGTCAATTCCCATGGCCGCATAAACCAGCTTCAGCTCATTGACCAGCGCGATGTTGACGCTGCGGAAAATGTTCTCGAGCAATTTCGTGGCCTCCGCCACGCGGCAGGAGGAAACGGGAATCAACGTCTTGATCGCGCGGCCGTACAAGGCCTTCGCTTTTTCCAGGCAGGCCGGCGTGTAGCCGCCGATGACCTTGGGGACCGCTTCCACCTTGCTCAAGGCGTTGCCCGGGTCCTCGCGTTCCGGCGAAAATGCCAGGTGAAAATCCACCCCCGCCTTCATACCGGAACCGGTCTCCAGCACTTCGCGCAAATCTTCGTCGGTGGTGCCCGGATAGGTCGTGGATTCCAGCACCACCAGCGTCCCCTTCTGCAAATGCGGCGCGATGGACCGGCCGGTCTGGATGATGAATGAAATATCCGGCTCGCGGTTTTTGTTCAAGGGCGTCGGCACGCAAATGATGATGGCCTCGACTTCCTTGAGCCGCCGAAAATCGCTGGTCGCGCTGAACCGCCCGGCCTTGACCATCTCCGCGACGGCCTCCGCCGGAATATGCTTGATGAAACTCCGCCCCGCGTTCAATGACTCAACTTTCGCCGAATCGATGTCCACTCCCATGACGGTGACGCCTGAACGCGCAAATTGCAGCGACAACGGCAGCCCGACGTAACCCAGACCAATGACTGATGTTTTCATAGTTGCGGAGTCTTTATCATACGTTCCACTCTAAGCATTTGTATCCAAAGGCACTATGCGGAAAAACACGAGCAACTTTTGGGCCAACCGCGGCAGCTTTTGCAGCGGCACCAGTGTGCAAAGCGTTCGCATGGAAAATATTCCGGCAAAAACCGCCGCCAGGGCCCCGAAAATATCTGCCACCACCGGGGGTAGACATTTTTGGCTGATAAACACCGCCGCCACCAGTGGCACAAACAGCGCCGCCACCCGCAGATTGGCCGCTGACCATCGGAACCCGCTCAGCCGCCGCACAATCAAATAAATTCCCAGCGTGTATAGCACATACGAGCCAAAAAAGGCAATCCCCGCGCCGGTCAGGCCAAATTTATCCACGCCCAGCCAGATCAGACTGACATAGACCACGTTGCTTCCGAGCTCGCTCCAGAAGAAGATTTTCCGCTCGCCCTTGGCTATGAGGAGATAGCCCAGCGGCCAGCTCGCCACCCGCAGCAGCATCCCCAGGCAAATCCAGCGCAGCAGATCTTCCGCCGGTCCAAACTTGGCCGAATAAAAAAGTTGGATGACCAGCGGCGCAAACGCGAGCGTCCCCAGCACGCCCGGGCCGCCCACCAGCAGACCCACCTCCACCTGTTCGTTCACGAGACGGTTGCATTCCTCGTTGTCCTTGGCCACGCCCGTCAGCCGGGGGTAAAAATCCGCGCCCATCGCCTGCAAAATATAGCCCATGTATACCCCGCCCAAAATCCAGGCGGATTGATAGAGCCCCGACGCCTCCAGGCTGAGCTTGCGCGTGATGATGGCCCGGACCAGAAACGCCACGCCCATCGTCATGAAACCGCTCGCCATGAAAACCACCCCCATCCGGAGCAGCCCGGCGGTTTCCGTCTTCATCTGCTTCCACGTTAGGTGAACCCGCGCGACCTGGATTTTCCGCGCATACCACCATGAGGTTAAAATCGTCATGGCCGCCGCGCACACCAGCGACGGGGCCACGCCGCGCTCGCCCCAGAAGTAAACAATCGGGATGCCGAACACCGTCCCGTAAAACGCCCCCAGAACGCTCATCCGCGCGAGGTCGGAAATCCGCCGCATGCCCTGGATCAACGCCCCCTGCCCCGCTGAAACGTCGGCGAAAAAGACCACCAACGCGAGCAACGCCACTTCCCGGGTGTGCTCGTAATCCTTGAACATCAGCCACGCCAATGGCCGGCAAAATATCAGCAAAATCAATGCGCCCAGCGCGCCCGTGGCCAGGGCCACGCGACGCAGGGCCGTCACCGTCCGCGCAACGCGATCCTGATCCCCCGTGCCGACTGCTTCGGCGATCTCCCGCACGCCGCTGACATTGATCCCCATCCCCGCGATCGTCCGCACCAGATCGGAGATGGTTCCAAAATTGCCGAAAAGCCCCATGCCCGAAGTGCCCAGCAAAAGCGCCATGACCTTCGTCCGCACCATGCTGAACCCGACGTTCATCATCGTCGAACCGCCAATCAAGGCGGATGATTTGATGATCTGGCCGTAAGTTTTTTTGCCGTCTTTGTTCAAGGCGTTCTCAACGGGAATTTGGGCTTTCAGGACAACTTCGCCGGCCATGGTTACTTCCCCCCGGAAGCCCGGCTCGTTTCCCTGACCACCTGATCAGCCTGTTCTGCCGCAAGATGCGGGCCAATCGGCAGGCTTAAAACCGAATTGGCCATGGCTTCAGCCAGGGGAAAGGCCCCCGTTTTCCATCCCGCATCGGCATACGCGCCGGAAAGGTGCGGCGGCACCGGATAGTGGATCAACGTCCCAATCCCCGCCTGGGTCAGGCGTTCCTGAAAAGCGTCGCGCTGCGCATGCCGGACCACAAACAAATGCCAGACCGGCTCCGCCCATGACGGCACAAATGGAAGCGTCAGGCCGGGCGTGCCCTTCAGCTTCGCGAGATAACCCTCCGCCAGCTGGCGACGGCGGCCGTTCCATTCGTCCAGTTTTTTGAGCTTGGCGCGCAGAAATGCGGCCTGCAATTCGTCGAGCCGGGAATTGTAGCCTATGCGCTCGTTGTAATATTTTTTCTTCGAACCGTAGTTGCGCAGCGTCCTCACGGCATCCGCCAGTTGCGCATCATCCGTCGTGACCGCGCCGGCATCGCCGAATGCGCCGAGGTTTTTGCCGGGATAAAAACTGTTGCCCGCGGAGTCACCGAGCGAACCCGTCCGACGGCCCTTGTAAAGCGCGCCCTGGGACTGTGCGTTGTCCTCGATTACCTTCAGGCCGCGCCGGCGTCCGATCTCCATGATGGGTTCCATGTCCGCGGGCTGGCCGTAAAGATGCACGGGCATGATGGCCTTCGTGCGCGGCGTGATCGCGGCTTCGATAAGGGCTGGATCCAGATTGAAAGTCTTTGGGTCGGGCTCGACCGGCACGGGCGTTGCCCCGGTGTAGGAAACGGCCAGCCAGGTTGCAATGTACGTGTTCGACGGGACAATGACCTCGTCCCCCTCCCCGATTCCATACGCGCGCAGGATCAGGTGCAGCGCCTCGAGCCCGTTGCCGACGCCGATGCAATGTTTCACGCCGCAGTAGGCGGCAAATTCCTGTTCAAACGCCTCCACTTCGCGCCCAAGGATGTACCAGGCCGAGCGCATGAAGCGGAAATACGCTTCATCCAGTTCCGCCTTGAGTTCCTCGTAGGGTTGGACGAAATCAAGAAACGGCACTTTCACGTACCGGCCCCTCCCACCGCCTGCAGATATTTCCGGTAATCGCGATAATAATCATTCTCGCTGTAGGGCTCCGACGCCAGGGCCAGACACACCGAGCCCGAGGAGAAATTGTCCATCTCCCGCCAGATCATCGGGGGCAGATACAGGCCGTTGTACGAACGGTTCATGTGAATGCGCTGTTTTTCCTTCCCGTCGTAAATAATGACGTCAAAGCTGCCCGACATCGCGATCAGGAATTGCTGGCAGTTCCGCAACGCGTGACCCGCTCGTTCCGCCCCGCCCGGCACGTCATACAGATAAAACACGCGCTTCACCTGGAAGGGAATGTGGCGATCGCCCTCGATGAATGTAAGGTTGCCGCGCGGGTCCGTGATTTTGGGAAGATCAATTATCCGACATTGGGTCAAATCCATATTTTTCAGTTTTGGTGCCAGATTGATTTAAGGTTGCTTCTGCGTCTGCCTGCTTTCCCAGTCACGTACCTGGGCTTCGGCCAACCGCGCCAGCGGCAGCATTTTTTCGCGGGGCTTGGGCCATTCCGCGGCTTTCAGGAGAAAACGGACAAGATCCACCGGCTTGCCGCCGATGATCGCGCCGCCGCGATCAACCCCCGTTTCACTAAATCCGAACCGGCGGTTCAGCGACAGCACGGGCTGGTTGGTCGAAACGGTCGTCACGCGCACTTCCTTCAATCGCAGAACGCCAAAGGCCAGATCAAATGCCAGCATCGCGCTGGGAATCGCGGCCGGAACTTCCGGCTGAATGACCCACCGGCCGGATTCGGCGCTGCCGGCATCCACGTCATAAATTCCGTAGGCGCCAACGGCGATGCCGCCCGCGGTTTCGACGATAAAATAATAATCACCATCACGCTTGAAGTAGGTCTTCAGCCAGGCCTCCTGGGTGGCCGTGTCGGAGGAGGTGTCGCCCACCCTGCCTTTCACGTGGTCCAGATTGCGGAGCCACACGATGAAAGCCGCGTCCTCCATCCGCACCGGACGCAGGCGCACACCGAATCCTTCCGCTTTGAGCGTATGCTCCATAAATCAAAAAAACCGCTGTCGAACGCCCGCCCAAACCGGCCCGGTGTCCAGATTCAGAATCCTGCATATTTGCCTGCGTTTCAAGCATTAAAGCCGGATGATGACCTCGCTCCGATAAAAAAATATGATGCGTTTCACACCCACAATGCGCGTGGCGATCAACTTCACCTGTTCAACCAGCGCCACGCCCAGTCCGGTCCCCCCGTGCCGGCCCTGCAAAGCGTAATCCGGATGCACCGCCACATGCATGATGGCGACCTCCGTGGGCGAGGTTCGCAAAAAAACCACAACGCCGACGGGATCATGACTGAGGCGTTCCCGGTCAAACGCAAACAATGTTTGCGCCTCGTGGTCCCCGACCCGCACCGCCAGGCCGTCCGCCGTGTCTTCCAGCCGCGGATGACCAAACTGCCTCAGCGAATCGAGAATCCCCGAACGCACCCGGAACTGGCGGGGATTGAAGAACATCAATTCTTCCAATGCCGGCCGGCTTTGTTTCGGGGCTTTCGAGGAGAAAACAATGTTCACCGGGCTTTTTTACTCTGGACCAGCTTCCAAAGCGCCCCCGCCGACGCCGCTTCCTGAAGGTCCGCCGCGCGCAGATTCACCCCGTAATCGGCATCAAGCATCGCGATCACAGACAAAACTGTAAGTGAGTCCCATTGGGGAAATGTCTTCAAATCGTCGGCGTCCCTCACGCTGTCCACCTCGAGTATCTTCGCAATTTTTTCCAGGTATTCGTTCATGGCAGCAGCGTCAGGCATAGTCAACCAGTTCGCAGAAACTCAGTCCGCCCAGACGCATTAACATGGAACTCCAGGTCATGCCAACCCCAAATCCCGCCAGGCATGCGAGACAATCGCCGGTCTTGACGCGTTCCGCGAGGTTGATCATGACAGCGATCGGAATGGTCGCCCCGCTGCTGTTGCCGAAACGCTCGACGACGTTGTTAGGCATCCGCGCATGGGGCACCTTCATCTTGTCGGCCAGTTTTTGCAGCATGAACCGGTTCGGCTGGTGGCATAGAAAATAATCCACCGCGTCCATGGCCACTCCAGCGTCCTTCAACGTGTCTTCAATCAGCGGCGGCACCTCGGTTTGCACGAAATTAAACACCGCCGAACCGTCCATAAACAGATGATCCTTGGCGCGCAGGTTTTTGTCCCCCACATCCTCCAGCACCGCCGTCTCCGGCGAGGACGGAAGGCGCATCCCGCCCGCCGGAATCATCAGCACTTCGTTGCGGGTCCCGTCCATTTTGACGCTTGCGTGGATGACCGAATCTGCGGCGTCCTTTTCAACAATCGTGATGGCGGCGGCATCGCCCACCAGCGGATAAATGTTCCGGTCCTTGGGCGAGGTCTTCCTGCTGAGCACGTCAGCGTTGATCAGAACCACCTTCTTTACGTTCTCCTGTTCCAGAAGTGAAAACGCCTGGATCAGGCCAATCACAAACCCGGCGCAGCCTTGGCTGATGTCCAGGCAAAAGGCGTCCTGCTTCAAATTCAACCGGCCCTGGATGACGTTGCTCGTGGGCGGCATGAAATAGTCCGGTGTTTGCGTGACGACAAACAAGCCGTCGATCTCATCCGGTTTCAGCAACCCGCGCTCGAACAGATGTTTCAGGCCGAACACAGCCAAATCCGAGATGCATACGCCGGGTTCCACCAGCCGCCTCCGGTCGTAGCCCATCACTTCCTTGAGCTTGAGCGAGCGGCTTTCCGGGAAATTGAAATTGTTCATCTCCTCCAGAAAAGTTCGTTCGCGGGCGGGCACCACCGCCAGCATTCCGGAAATGCGCTTATGCCGAAATTTAAATTTCACAATTTGACCCCGCACTTGCGCAGCAACGCCTCGATGGTGCCGATGTTCTGAAAATTTTCGGGCACGATCTCCGTGCCGGGGATGGATATGCCGAATGTCTTGTCCAGTGTGGCCACCAGCGTTACCATGTCGAACGAGTCAAGCATCCCGTCGGCCATGAAATCATTCGAGGCCGTAAAGTCAAATTCCGGGCGGATTTCTTTCAATATGTGAGCTATCGGCTTCATTCGGCGATCAATTCGTTCACCAGCACATGGTCAACCAGCCCGTCCGGCTCATATCCGTAATGGCGGTACTTTTCAATGGCGTTCCGGTTGTCCGCCACGACCCAGAGTGTGAACCGCCGGACCGTGCTGTGCGACTCCAAATAACGGCGCATCAGGACCGCGCCGAGCCGCCGCGAGCGAAATGGGGCGGCCACCGCCCAGTATCGGACGCTGGAGGTGAATCCTTGAGTCTCAAAAAACAACACCGCCGCCAGGGTTCCGTCGATTTTGACCGCAAGTATCTGCCGGGCAGTGATGGCTGCTTCAATTTCCCGCAGGAGCGGAAGTTGATCAGCAATATGATCGAAACCTGCCTCAAGCAACGCCAATACTGCCGGACCATCCCCCTGCTCCGCCCACGTCACGGCGGCGTCATCCGTGGAAGCCGAAGGCGCCGTCGGCCCGCCCGCGCGGGTCATGCGCTGGAGCCGGGCGTAAGGCCGGAAGCCGGCCAATGTCAGTGCACCAATAATATCGCGCAGGGCATCCTCGCTACCCACCAAATCCGTAGTGAGCCGCCGGGCCTTTATATCCGCCAACGCCGTGATCTCTCGCCGGAGGGCCGCCACATCACGCGCGCAAAAGTAGAAATGCCAGAAGTCCCGGTCCTGCCGTAAAAAAAACGCGGCGTCACCGCGGTTTTCCACCAGCAGTTCGCCGTGTTCGACCCATTCCAGTAATTTACGCTGAACCGGAAAGAAATTTGTGCAGAAGGCTGGCGCGCCCGCCTTGACCTGCTGGATGGCGTCGAAAACTCCGCCGATGGCTGGGGCTGGAATCATCGCGCGCCGTCAATTCACGCTGGCAACGAGCTTGGCGCGGTCAATCTTGCCGTTGGGATTTCGCGGCATCTGGTCCATCCGGTTGAAAACCGTCGGCAGCATGTATTTAGGCAGCGATGCGGACAGCATTTCGCGCATGGACGCCGGCGCGTGCTCCTTGTCGCATTCGTAAAACAGCGTGATTTCCTTCTTGTTCTGGTTGTAAACCACGCAGCAGTTGCGAATGCCATTCACCTGCAGGACCGCATGTTCGATTTCGCCCAGCTCAATCCGGTAGCCCAGGTGCTTGATCTGAAAATCTTTGCGGCCCAGAAACATGATTTCGCCGCGGCTGTTCCAATAACCCGAATCCCCGGTGCGATAAATCAGTTCCGGATAGTGTGAGTTGAGCGGATTTTGGACAAAGCCCTTCGCGGTGCGTTCCGGGTTGTTCCAATAGCCCAGCGCCAGCGAGCTTCCCCGCACACAAATCTCACCCGGCTCGTCCACCTTCGACGCCTGGTTCTGGTCGTTCAAAATCAATATCTCCGTGTTACGGCAGGGAAAACCGACCGGCAGCTTGTCGTCGTCGGACATTTCCCGGTCCACGATGAAATACGTGCAGGCGACGGTGATCTCAATGGGGCCGTAAAGATTGACGAACATCGCGCCCGGCAGATGCCGCCGCCAGTAGTTGAGATGCTTGGTGGGAAAAACCTCGCCGATGAAAAAGACCTTCTTGATGCGGTCCAGCTTCACCTTCGCCAGCAAATCCTGGTTCGCAATGTTGACCATGATGGTGGGCACCCAGAAAATGAAATTGATGGGCTGTGCCGCCAGGAATTCCATGAGCTTGATCGGAAACGTGGCAAACTGGTCGGGAACGACCACCCACGTGGAGCCCTTGGCAATGCACATGCAAAATTCCAGCGTGTAGGCGTCGAAGTAAATCGGCGCCAGGCTGCCCATGACCTCGCTGCCATCCAGGCTCAGCCGGTCGAACGCCCAGTCCACAAAGTCAATTGTGCAGCGGTGGTTCAGGGCCACACCCTTGGGAATGCCAGTCGACCCCGAGGTGTGAATGAAACAATAGGGATCAGTGTCAATAATTGCGTCCAACCGCTTCAACAATACAGCCGGATCATGCAGCGTCTCCGGCACCATCGCCCGCTCTATCAAAATCAGTTTGTCCTCGGGAATGTCCAGCGCGCGCAGGGCGGCAACATACGGTTCCGATGTGATGATAACGTCGGCGCCTAGATTATCCAGCATCCCCTTGAGGCGCTGTGGCGGAGATTTGACATCGAGGTTGGCGTAACCATTGCCGCTGTACAAAACAGCAAGGTCGGCCACGATGCTTTGCGCGCTCTTCGGCAGAAACACCGGAATCGGGCGGCGCAGCGTATCGGCCTTCGCCAGAATCAACGCGGCGCAGTTCCTCGCGAACCGCCCGATCTCCTCGAAAGTGTGGCTTCGGTTTTGATCGATGACCGCGATTTTGTCTTTGCATTTGAGCAAAGCGCCCTTCTCGAAATAATCAATGGCGTTTATCTGCATGATTCAGGGTAAAAATTGAAGGAGCGGCGCGTCAAGCTGTGAAAACCCGGCGAAGCCCCCGCATCACGGCAACACCATCACCCGGTAATAACGCTGGCCAATGTTTCCCGGGGAATCCGCCGCGGAGGCGGTGACGTTGGTGGCGGTGACATCAGGGGTGAGATTTTGCCAGTTTGTGCCGGGGAATGCCGGCAGATATTGCACCCGGTAGGTGGCATTGCTGAGGGCGCTCCAGGTGATAAGAACATTCCCACCTGAATGCGTGATTCCGAGTATCGTCGGTGCCGTGGCGGTCACTGTCAACGTGCCGTTGTTCAATGCAAACATGTAATTGGTCGCTGAGAGCGTGCCACCGGTCATGGTGACGGGATACGAGCCGACCGGGCTGCCCGGTATTGCGGTTGTGCTCAAATTAGGGCTTCCGCTCACCACCGCGATCGTGTCAGCGCCGAGGAACCCGCTGATGTTGTAGGTCAATGTTGGATTCGCCGCCCCGTAAGGCCGGGTCTGGTTATTGGCCGTCACCTGTAATGTGGCTTGACCCACCGTCAACGTGCCATTGGCGAAGGTGAAACTGTAATTGTTCGCTGACAGCGTGCCATTGGTCACGGTGATGGGATATGGGCCAACCGGGCTGTTGCTGACGGCCGTGGTGCTGATGGCGGCGGTTCCGCTTACCACCGACACGGTGTCGGTACCAAGGAAGCCGGTGATGCCGTAAGTCAGCGTCGGGTTGGCTGCTTCATACAAACGGGATTGATTGTTGGCCGTTACCAACAGGGTGGCCTGACCCACGGTCAAGGTGCCGTTGGCAAAGGTGAAGTTGTAATTGTTCGCTGACAGCGTGCCGTTGGTCACCGTGATAAGATACGGGCCAACCGGGCTGTTGCTGACTGCCGTCGTGCTGATGGCCGGAGTCCCGCTCACCACGGAGACGGTGTCCGTGCCGAGGAAACCAGTAATGCCGTAGGTCAACGTCGGGTTGGCTGCTTCATACAAACGGGATTGATTGTTGGCCGTGACCAACAGCGTCGCTTGTCCAACGGTCAAGGTGCCATTCACGAAGCTGAAACTGTAATTGTTCGCGGACAATGTGCCGTTGGTCACCGTGATCGGATATGGGCCGACCGGGCTGTTGCTAACCGCCGTCGTGCTGATCGCGGCGGTTCCGCTTACCACCGACACGGTGTCCGTGCCGAGGAACCCGCTGATGCCATAGGTCAACGTCGGATTAGCTGCCTCATACAACCGGGATTGATTATTTGCGGTCACCAGCAAGGTCGCCTGGCCCACAGTCAAGGTGCCGTTCACGAACCCGAAGCTGTAATTGTTCGCGGACAGCGTGCCATTGGTTACGGTGATGGGATACGGGCCAACCGGGCTATTGCTGACCGCTGTCGTGCTGATGGTGGCGGTTCCGCTTACCACCGAGACGGTGTCCGTGCCGAGGAACC
>DATMLG010000480.1:0-32871 GCA_035570675.1 Verrucomicrobiia bacterium
GCGTTGTTCGGCCAGGTCTGCACCCGGCCCGGCATGGTGAAGAACACGTACGGCACCGGTTGCTTCATGCTCATGCACACCGGCACCAAACCCGTCACATCGAAAAATAATCTGCTCACGACCGTTGCCTGGCGGATTGGCGGCCGCACGGAATACGCGCTTGAAGGCAGCGTCTTCATCGGCGGCGCGGTTGTGCAATGGCTGCGTGACGGCCTCGGTATCATCAAATCATCCGGCGAGATTGAGACGCTTGCGGCCCAAGTACCCGACAACGGCGGCGTCCATCTTGTGCCGGCCTTTGCCGGTCTGGGTGCGCCGCATTGGGACGCCCATGCGCGCGGCCTTATCATCGGCCTCACGCGCGGCACGACGCGCGCCCACATCGCCCGCGCCGCGCTCGAAGGTATCGCGTATCAGGTCGTGGATGTGCTCCGGGTGATGGAAAATGACACCGGGATCCGCCTCAAGGAACTTCGCGTGGACGGCGGCGCCAGCGTGAACAATCTGCTCATGCAATTCCAGGCCGGCTTGCTCGGGGTGGCCGTGGTGCGTCCGCGCGTGGCGGAAACCACGGCGCTCGGCGCCGCTTATCTCGCGGGATTGGGCGTTGGATTTTGGAAAGACCGGCGCGAAATCGCCACCCATTGGGAAGTTGACCGACGCTTCATCCCAGCCATGAAACCGACCGTGCGCAAACAACTCTTGGCCGGCTGGTCGCGCGCGCTGGCGCGGGCAAGGCATTGGAGCGGGTCACAACCAGACACCAGCCGCCGGCCATGAACCGCGCTGAAATGTTGCAACGGTTGCGGGACGAGCCGGGCGTCTGGGATGTGCTCGTGATCGGCGGCGGCGCGAGCGGCCTGTTCACCGCGCTCGAATCGGCCTCGCGCGGTTATCGCACGGCGCTGGTCGAGCAGGCGGATTTCGCCCAGGCCACTTCCAGTCGCAGCACGAAACTCATCCATGGCGGCATCCGCTATCTGCAATCGGGCCAGATGTCGCTCGTGCGCGAATCTCTGCGCGAACGTGGTTATCTGCTCCGCAACGCGCCGCACCTCGTCCATCATCTGCCGTTCATCCTGCCGCTGTACGCGTGGTGGGAACGTCCGTTCTACGCCACCGGCTTGAAACTTTACGACCGGCTCGCGGGCAAACTGGGCATCGGTTCGTCCCAATATCTTTCACGGGCGGAAACGCTCGCGCGGATGCCGACGCTCGCCCCTGATGGATTGCGCGGTGGAATTTTGTATCAGGACGGCCAGTTCGACGATGCGCGGCTGGCCATTACACTCGCGCAAACCATCGCTGACCTCGGCGGCGTGGCTGTCAATTACGTTAAGGTCGTGTCGCTCCTCAAACAAAACGACCGCGTCAGCGGCGCGTTGTTGCGGGACTCGGAAACCGGCGATGAATTTGAAGTGCGCGCCCGCGTCGTGGTGAATGCCACGGGCGTTTTCAGCGATGAAGTCCGTCGGCTCGACGACCGGGCCGCGCCGGAACTGCTGACGCTCAGCCAGGGCGCGCATATCGTATTGGACAAATCATTTTTGCCGGGCGGCTGCGCGTTGATCATCCCGCGCACATCCGATGGCCGTGTCTTCTTCGCCGTTCCGTGGCACGACCACGCGCTCCTCGGCACGACCGACACAATGGTTTCTGACGCCGCGCTGGAGCCGCGTCCGCTGAAGTTGGAAATTGAATTTATTCTCGCCCACGCTGCACGTTATCTCGCCCGGGCGCCCGTGGCGTCGGACATTTTGAGCGCGTTCGCCGGGTTGCGCCCGCTGGTGAAAAGCGGCGTTCGCAAAACGTCAAAATTATCAAGGAGTCATCAGGTCGTGGTCGCGCCGTCGGGTTTGGTCAGCCTTATTGGCGGCAAATGGACGACCAGCCGGCTCATGGCCGAGGACACGGTGAATCAAGCGGCGGTCATCGGAGGATTGGCGGCGCAATTATCGGCTACAAAAACTTTGAAGTTACACGGCTGGATCGAGGCGTGCGACAGCAAACCGGAGTTCGTCGAATACGGTGCCGACGCCGGGGATTTGATCGCTTTGTGCAAAAAAGTCGGCAACGCATCGCTGCATCCCCGCCTGCCCTGCCGCGTTGGCCAGGTGCATTGGGCGGTGCGGCAGGAAATGGCGCGCACGGTGGAAGATGTGCTATCGCGGCGGCTGCGCGCCCTGGTGCTGGACGCACAAGCCGCCATCGAAATGGCGCCACAGGTCGCGCGCATCATGGTGGCGGAACTGGGACGCGATGAAGCCTGGGAAAAACAGCAAATTTCAGATTTCCAGAAACTGGCGCAGCACTACTTGTTCTCATGACGCTGCGGAAATTATTTTGTTTCGGCCATCGCGGCGCGCGCGGCCACGAGCCGGAGAACACCGTCCGTTCCGTGCGCAGGGCGCTGGAACTGGGCGTCGACGGCATCGAGGTGGATGTGTATTTTGCAGACGGTCATCTCGTGGTGATTCATGACGACACCCTGGCCCGCACGACCAACGGCCATGGCCGCGTGATGAAAAAATCCTTCGTCTATCTCCGTTCGCTCGACGCCGGGTTGGGTGAACGCATTCCCACGCTGGCCGAAATTTTCGATGCTGTGGATCACCGCGCCGTCATTAATGTCGAACTCAAGGGTCCGCACACTGCCGCGCCCGTGGCCGCGCTCATTGCTGAATATGTGAACCGACACGGCTGGAGTTACGACGATTTTTTGGTTTCTTCATTCAAGCACGCGCAAATTCGCGAAGCCAAACAGTTGTGTCCCGAACTCCGCATCGGCCCGCTGATTACGAAAGTGCCGCGCGGTCTGGCGAAGTTCGCGGAAACTTTGGGGGCATGGTCGCTCCACGCGGACAAACGCTGGGTGACTTCGGAACTGGTTGCGGATGCGCACGCGCGTGAATTGAAGGTGTTTGTTTATACGATCAATCTGCCGGGGGAAATTGCCCGGATGAAAAAATTGGGCGTGGACGGCGTCTTCAGCGATTTTCCCGAACGAGTGGTTGTCTGATTTCAGAACCGAGGTCGAAGTGCTCCCATTTTTGATCCTTCGATCCATTCCGTAATTCCACCGATGCCCCGTGCTTGGCGCGTCTTAGTACAACCTAATATCGACGCGACGTTTTGTCAATATTGACGCGGAAAATATACAATTTGACGAGGTGCGAAGTGCATACGACTTTGCTTTGTAGCTCGAAAGTTCGCTTAGGAAACAGGTTGTATGGCTGTATCCGCGTTCGATGAAATTTTGGTGACAGAGGGTGCCCCGGGGCAAATGGTCTCGCAGGCGGGCGTTGTTAGAAGCCGCGCGACCACCCTCAATCCGGACCGGACCGATGCGGAGTCCAGCCCGCGAGGCCGGGGGCCGGCTTCACCCAAACACGACCGCCCCGAGAGTGTTTTTGCGGCAAACATTTGCGCCAAAAAAAGCCGGTTGGTTTGCCGAATAAAGAACCGGCCTGAAGCGTCATTCCTTGGTAGACGAGCGAAAGCTTGGTGCCAAACATGCTTATCTCACTTTTGAGAAATACCCTTTCAAATGAATCTTGGCCTTTCAAACAGGGATAACAGGGCGATGATCGGACTCACGGAGACCGGCTTCGAACCGTTGCCGCGCCAGATCGTCACGCTGGCCCTGTTGGCCGAGCAAATTCGCGATTCTCTCATCAGCGAACAGCTCGCCCGGTCCCTGTGCACCGAAACGGAGGCGTCCGTGGTGCTCGTCCGGTTGGAACCGCAGGACAGCCAGGGACGAACGGATGATGGCGTGCGACCGGAACTGTTTCTGAATGGGGAAGTCCACCTGCCGCCCCAGGTGCAGAAGACCGATGCCGGGTTCCATTCCATCACCCTGGGTCTCCGGAAAGACCCGCCCACCCCCGAAAGCATCGCTTCCCTGTTAAGCCAGTTGAGCCGCCGGTTCCGGTATGTGCTCATCCAAACGCAGGTTGATGAACACCCCGCCTCCTGGTTCGTTGAACTGCTGGTTCGTTCAAGCCTGGCCTATCTGTTTCTAAAGCCCGCCACCAAGGATGTCTATCAACTCGACCTGGTCATGCGGGAGGCGCGGGCACAGTGTCGCGACGGTGGCGCTCACGTCAAACCGGTCGTGTGCCTGGCCAGTGGCGAACAAATTGATGGTTTTGACTCGCTCATTCAACACGTTGCCGGCCCGGTGCACATGTTTGTCCGCGGATGTCCGGCACCGGACAAGGCGACGGACGGCGTGTTTCAAACCTCACCAACAGATTCATTCCACGCCGATGTCCGCCGTCTCGCCCGGGAAATCGGCGGGCGCCTGGTGGGACTGGCGCTGTCTTCCGGCGCGGCCAAGGGTTTTGCGCATGTCGGCGTGATCCAGGTTTTGGAGGAGAACGGCATCGAGGTGGATGTGGTGGCCGGTTCGAGCATGGGCGCGTACGTGGGTTCTCTTTGGGCGTATGGTTGCGACGGGAAGGAGCTCGAAAGACTTTCGCGGGAATTGGAAAAACCCCGGGCGATCTTGAGCATGCTTGATCTCGCCTTCCCCTCGCGCCGGGGATTCATCCACGGCCTGGGCGTGAAAAAGCGGTTGATGCGGTCGATCGCCAACGCCCGCTTTGCCGATTTGAAACGGCCCCTGCGCGTCATCGCCGCCAATTTGGCAACCCTGGAGCGCGTCGTCTTCGCCGGCGGTGAAGTCGCCGCCGCCGTGCATGCCAGCGTCGCGGTGCCGGGCATCTGCGTGCCGGTGACCATTGATGGAGAAACCTACACTGACGGCGGCATCGTGGATCCCCTGCCCGTGGATGTTTTGCGCGAGATGGGAGTAAACCGGATCATCGCCGTAAACGTCAATCCCACGCCCGGGCGCATTCGTCACGGCATCGAGGCGGAATTGGAGCTGGCGCGCCACGACCCGGCCAGGGGGCGGAAGCGGTTTCGGAAAGGCCTCCCGCCCGACGCGCAGGTAAGTTATTTCGCCCGCGGCAGCCTTTTGGAAGTCCTCCTGCGCAGCGTCCATAGCGGGCAGATTCGCATGGCCGAGGCGTCCTGCCTGAAGGCCGACCTGGTGCTTCGTCCGGACATTTACGACGATCGCTGGCTCGACTTCCGTCACCCGGGAAAATTCATCGCCCTCGGCCGGGAAGCCGCCGAGCGGCATCTCGAAGAGATTAAAACGCTGGTAAACCGAAAAGAGGCAAACCATGAGTCGCAATTTGCTCCAGAAGCATTGGCAGCAATTGACTGAACCGGTGGTTCGCCGGTTGCAGGCGGAACAACTACGGGACTTCCTGCGCACCGCCGTCCTGCCCTTCTCGGCGCATTACCGCACGCTGTTCCAGGAGCATGGCTTGGACGCCGATTCGTTCCGCACCCTGGAGGACCTGCAACGGTTGCCGTTCACGACGAAGGCCGACCTGCTGAACACGCCCGCGCAACCGCAGCGGTTCCGAGACTTTATCCTGATTCCCGATCAAAAGGTGCTGGCCCGGCGCCCGAGCACCATCTTGCATGCTCTTGCCCATGGCCGTGAACGGGTGAAGCGGGATTTTGAATCCGAGTTCCGCCAGATCTTCGTGACCTTCACCACCGGCCGCAGCGCGGAACCCACCCCGCTTTTTTTCACCCAGCATGACCTCACGCGCCTGGCCACGGCCGGACGCCGGCTGGTTGAAATCTGCGCCGCGCGGCCCGAGGACCGCATGCTCAACTCCCTTCCCTTCGCACCCCATCTGGCTTTCTGGCTCGCGCATTACGCGGGAACATCCGGCGGCGTCCTGACGGTCAGTTCCGGCGGCGGCAAGGTGATGGGCACGGAAGGCAACATCCGCCATCTCCGCAAATTCAAACCCGAGATACTCATTGGCGTGCCGACCTTCGTCTATCATCTGCTGCATCAGGCAGCGGAGGAAGGCGTGCATTGCGAAAACCTGCGCTGCATCGTGCTCGGCGGCGAAAAGGTGAGCGACGGTCTGCGCCAGAAATTGCATGACCTCGCCCTCGAACTTGGCGCCCGCGATGTGCAGGTGCTGGCCACCTATGGCTTCACGGAAGCCCGGCTCGCCTGGTCCGAATGCCCGTTTCCCCATGACCAGCCCTCCAGCGGTTATCATCTCTACGCCGATCTCGGCATCATGGAAGTCATTGATCCCAAAACCGAGGAGGTGCTGCCGCCGGGCCAACCGGGCGAATTGGTATTCACGCCGCTCGATGCGCGCGGTTCCGTGGTCCTGCGCTATCGCACCGGCGATTACACGGACGGCGGCCTCATCTATGAGCCGTGCCCGTATTGCGGACGTTCGTTGCCGCGGCTGCTGGGCAACATCTCCCGCCGCTCGGAGGTCAAGCAGATGAATTTTGACAAGATCAAGGGCACGCTTGTGGATTTCAATGAAATGGAGCGCGTGCTCGACGACGCCCCGCACATCGGCGCCTGGCAGGTGGAACTGCGGAAGGTCAACGACGACCCCCTCGAACTCGATGAGCTCATCCTCCATGTGAACAAGCTCAATGGCACGGACGAGGAGCAACTGAGCCGCGAACTCGGCGAGCGCTGCGTCGAACATCTCGAGATTCATCCCAACCGGATTTTGTTCCACGACGCCGATGAAATACGGGCCCTTCAGGGCGTGGGAACATTAATCAAGGAACAAAAGCTCGTCGATCATCGGCCGCAAATGCGGCCCGTGGAAAAGACCGCCGTCAACGGCAATGCAGCCGGGAATATATTGGAACGATCCTATGAAATCTAACCGCCTCGTTTTTGTCGATGGTGTCCGCACGCCGTTTTGCAAGGCGGGCACCGAACTTGCCCCGCTCGGCGCGGATGAACTGGGGCGCATTGCCGTCAATGCCCTGCTGACCCGCACCGGACTGGATCCGGCGCTGGTGGACGAAGTCATCTTCGGCTGTGTCGCCCAGCCGGTTGACGCCGCGAATGTCGCACGCGTAATTGCGTTGCGCGCCGGCCTGCCGGAATCCGTTCCCGCGAGCACGGTGCAGCGCAATTGCGCCTCCGGTTGCGAAGCCGTCACGATTGCGCAGGAAAAACTGCTTGCCGGGCGCGGTTCCATTTTCATCGTAGGCGGCGCCGAGAGCATGTCCAATATTCCGCTGCTGTTCAAACAGTCCACCGCGGCGAAGTTCGGGCGACTGAGCCGCGCCCGCAATCTGGGCCGGCGGCTGCAGGCGCTCTGCCGCTTTCGGCCGTCGGACTTTCAACCACGCGTCGGGCTGCTGCTCGGCCTGAGCGATCCGGTGTGCGGGATGAACATGGGCGAAACCGCCGAACTGCTCGCCCGCGAATTCGGCATCACGCGCGAAGAACAGGACGCCTTTGCGCTCCGCTCAAATGAGCGCGCACTCGCGGCCCGCGAGAAACACGCCGAGGAAATCTGTCCCGCCTATTTCCCGCGCCAGGCCTCGGCCATCACGAAAGACAATGGCCCGCGCGACAAACAATCCCCGGAGGCGCTGGCAAAACTCAAGCCGGTGTTCGACCGGCGGACCGGGACCGTCACCGCCGGCAATGCGTCACAGGTCACCGACGGCGCGGTCGCGCTTCTGGTGATGTCCGAGGAACGCGCCAATGAACTCGGTTTCACGCCGCTTGGCACCCTGGCCGGTTATGCTTATGCCGGCTGCGACCCGAGCCGGATGGGCCTCGGGCCGGTTTTTGCCATCAGTCGCGCCGAGGAACAAACCGGCCTGACGCTGGCCGATGCCGATTTGGTCGAATTGAACGAAGCTTTCGCCGCGCAGTCAATCGCCGTCATGAAATCCGCAGAGTCCAACGCCTTCGCGCGCAAATTTCTGCACCGTGACCGCGCGCTGGGAGAAATTCCCGCCGCGAAACTCAATGTCAACGGCGGCGCCATCGCCCTGGGACATCCCGTCGGCGCGACGGGCGCGCGGGTCATCCTGACAAGTCTCCTGGAATTGCAGCGCCGCAAGGCCAAACGCGCGCTCGTCACCTTGTGTGTCGGCGGCGGCCAGGGTGCCGCATTGTGGCTGGAAAGGAATTGAAATCTTATGATTGAAACCCTGCCCTCCCGTCTCCCGGCTTCCGCCGGTTCGACTTCACCCCGCGTCGATGCAACGAGGACGCCTTCCCTGATGCCGCGAGCCGAGCGAACCATTCAACGGACGCTCCGCGATGACCAGATTTGCGTGCTGACGTTCGACCGCCCTGATTCCAGCGCGAACATCTTCGACCGCCGCACGCTCACGGAACTCGATGAAGAACTCGACTTCATCAGCGGCTCACCAGAAATCAAGGGCGTGATCCTCAACAGCGCCAAGCGCTCCATTTTCATCGCCGGCGCGGACCTCAAGTCAATGAGCGAAGCCTCGCCCGAGCAGGTTCGCGAGTTGATTGAACTGGGCCAGACGGTGATGAACCGCCTGGTGGCATTAACGATTCCCACCGTGGCCGCCGTCCATGGCGCGGCCGTTGGCGGTGGTTATGAACTTTGCCTCGCGTGCGATTATCGTGTCGCTTCCACGGACCGCGCGACGAAGCTCGGACTGCCGGAAATCCAGCTCGGCCTGCTGCCGGCCTGGGGCGGCTCAACACGCCTGCCGCGCTTGATCGGGCTGCCCAAGGCGCTGGACATCATACTTGCCGGCAAAACGCTCGCGGCCAAACCCGCCTTGAAACGCGGGATGGTGGACGAACTTGCGCCGATGGAATACCTCGTGGATGTCGCTGCTCGAATGATCCGCCGCGGCAAGCCGCATCGTTCCAAGCACCAGTTGACGAACAACGCCCTGGTCGCGACGGTGATCGCCACGCGGCTGCGGCCGCAGTTGCTCAAAAAAACCCGCGGCCACTATCCCGCCGTGCTCAAGGCTCTGGAAGTAGTTACTCACGGTGTTTCCTGGTCGATTCCCGAGTCTTTGAAACTGGAACGCGACGGCATCCTGGAACTGTTGCAAGGCGACGTTTGCCGCAATCTAATCCGTGTTTTCCTCCTCCAGGAACGCGCCAAGAAACGGGTTCTGGCCGGCAATGCGCCACAGGACGAGCCGAAGGCGGTCGCCCGCACTGCAGTCATTGGTTCCGGTGTGATGGGCGCCGGCATCGCCCAATGGCTCAGCTCACGAAAACTGCCGGTCATTCTGCGGGATCTCAATACGGAACAGGTCGCCAGGGGCATGTCTTCCATTGCGAAAGTTTATCAGGACGGCGCCAAACGCCATGTCTTCACTCCGCTCGAAGTTCGCGACGGCATGGATCGCATTTATCCGGCGCCGACGGAGGTGCCGTTGCAACAGGTGGATCTCGTGATTGAAGCCGCAGTGGAAAAGCTCGAACTCAAAAAGAAAATCTTCCAGCGGCTGGATGAACTGGCCGGTGATGACACCCTGCTGGCCACGAACACTTCGGCGCTGCCCATTTCCGAACTGGCCGCCGGCACACGCCGGCCCGAACGCGTCCTTGGACTGCATTTCTTCAACCCGGTTCACCGCATGCAACTGGTTGAGATCGTCGCCACCCCGCAGACTTCGCCGGAAGCCCTGCAACGCGCCCTGCGCTTCGTGCAGCAGATCGGCAAGCTGCCGGTGATCGTCAAGGACAGTCCCGGCTTCCTCGTCAACCGCATCCTCATGCCTTACCTCGTCGAAGCCGGAAATCTTTTCGAAGCCGGCGCCAGTGTCACCGATCTCGACAAGGCGATGCTGGACTTCGGCATGCCCATGGGCCCGATGGCGCTGTTGGATGAAGTTGGCATTGACGTGGCCATGCATGTGGCACAAACGCTTGCCGCGAGCTACAGCGATCGCATGGTGATTCCGGCATGTTTGGGCAAGATGGTCCAGGAGGGTTTGCTGGGACGCAAATCCGGTCGCGGCTTTTACATCCATGTCAAAGGCAGCAAGCCGCAGCCAAATCGCGATCTTCCCGTCATGCCCCAACCCAAGACTTACGACTCCCGACTCCTGCAGGAGCGCATGGTCCTGCTGATGATCAACGAAGCCGCGCGCTGTCTTGAAGAACAAGTCGTCACCGACCCCGCGGATGTTGATTTTGCCATGATTATGGGCACCGGATTCGCGCCGTTCCGAGGCGGGCCGCTGCGCTACGCCGATTCTGTTGGCATTGCAAAACTCGTCGCCACGATGGACGGCCTGGTGGCCGGTGGTTCCGGCCATTTTGCTCCCTGCACCCTCTTGCGCAGCATGGCTGCCAGCGGAAAGAAATTTTATGCCGGGGTGCCTGATTCCAATTCTCGTATCATTGGAGCACCCTCCGTCGAACACCCGGTCTCAAACGGGCATTTGAAAAAGCCGGCCAATTCGCCAGAGATGACGCCTCCTGCCACGACCAAGCCTCAGGTGGAGTCACTGGTTGAAGAACCGAATTCGCAAATCGACACCTCAAAAATGTCCGCCGGCCAGCGTGCTGCTCTCGAACTGACCGAGGCGGCCCGGGAAGCCACGCAGAAATCATCCTTTGTCAGCGGCCTGTTCATGGGCTCGTTCGATCTGCCGCGCACATTTCCAGTCCAAAGCGCCGAAGACCGCGATGCCGGCGACGTGTTTCTCCAGAAACTTGAAACAATTCTGCGCGACAAGGTTGACCCGGACGAAATTGACCGCACCGGGGAAATTCCAGAGCCGGTGATCGAAGAACTCGCGAAGTTGGGCGCGTTTGGCATCAAGATTCCGACCCAGTACGGCGGATTGGGGCTTTCACAGACCAATTATTGTCGCGCGGCAATGCTGCTGGGGAGTTACTGCGGCAATCTCACCGCGTTGCTTTCCGCCCACCAATCCATCGGCGTGCCCCAGCCGCTCATTCTCTTCGGCACCGAGGAACAGAAGCGCAAATACCTGCCCCGCGTTGCGCGGGGCGAGATTTCGGCCTTCGCACTTACCGAAACGGGCGCAGGTTCTGATCCGGCGACACTGCTGACCCACGCCGAACCTTCACCCGATGGAGAGTCTTTCATTCTCAACGGCGAAAAGCTGTGGTGTACCAACGGCACCAAGGCCGGTGTCATTGTTGTCATGGCGAAAACGCCGTCCAAGATGGTCCGCGGCAGGGCCAAGGACCAAATCACGGCGTTCATCGTGGAGACGGACTGGCCGGGCGTTGAAGTGTTGCACCGTTGCCGGTTCATGGGATTGAAGGCGCTTTACAACGGGGTCATGCGCTTCACCAATGTCCGTGTGCCGCGCGAGAACATCCTGCTGGCTGAAGGCAAGGGATTGCGCGTGGCCCTCACGACTCTCAACACCGGGCGACTGACCCTCCCCGCGGCGTGCGTCGGCCTCGCCAAACGCTGCCTGGATATCACGCGCCGTTGGGCCGCTGAACGCACCCAATGGGGCGCGCCCATCGGCAAACATGCCGCCATCGCCGACAAGCTCGCCCGCATGGCCGCCAATACCTTTGCGATGGAATCGATGACGTTGCTCGCCGCGAGCGCCGTCGATCAGGACAAACACGCCGATGTGCGGCTCGAAGCGGCCATGTGCAAACTGTGGGGCAGCGAGCAGTCCTGGGAGATTGTCAATGACGCCGTTCAGATTCGCGGCGGACGCGGCTATGAAACGGCAGCATCGCTAAAGTCTCGCGGCGAAAACCCCATTCCACTGGAACGGTTTTTGCGCGACAGCCGCATCAACACCATCTTTGAAGGTTCGAGCGAAATCATGAGGTTGTTCCTCGCGCGCGAGGCCCTTGATCCGCATCTGAAGGTAAGCGGGGCCGTGCTCAACTCCAAGTTGCCGCCGGCACAACGCCTGCAGGGAGCCGCCAGGGCCGCGCTGTTTTATGCCAGGTGGTATCCAAAGCAGTGGTTGCCAACAGAATTATTCAAGGTTCGAAGCTCGAAAACGGCGTTGTTGAACCGGCACTTCCGTTATGCCGCGCGGACGAGCCGGAGGCTGGCACGAACGATGTTCCACGCCATGGCCCTCAACGGCCCCAAGCTGGAACGCCAGCAACTGTTGCTCGGCCGTTTCGTGGACATCGGCACCGAGCTGTTCGCCATCACGGCAACGTGCTTGCGCGCGGAACGAATTATGCAAGGTGAGGAATCTGGCGTGAACAAGACCGAACTGCTTCATCTCGTGGACTATTTTTGTCGCGCGTCGCGCCTGCGCATCGAGGAAAAGTTCCGCGGGGTCCGACAGAACGCGGATCGCGCGAGCTACCGGGTCGCTCAACAAGTGCTGGCGGGAAATGATTCCGTTGCGAAGGCGGCGGCTTCATCACATGATTAAAAGCGCCTCTGAAAAGGGCCGAAGGCGGCGAGGCAAGTCGGGCAACTCGCGCGTGGTTTCCAAGGCCGGCAGTCTTCAGCCCGCCATTCGCGTCGTCATGATGCCGCGCGACGCCAATTATCTGGGCACCATCTTTGGCGGCGTCATTCTCAGTTCCCTCGACCTGGCGGGTGCGGTGGAGGCGCACCAGCATTCGGACCGGAAGCTGGTGACCGCAGCCATGCATGAAGTCAAATTCATCGCCCCGGTTTTCGTTGGAGATCTCGTCAGCTTCTATACCGAAACCGTGAAGATTGGCAACTCGTCGATCACCGTTCGCGTCACGGTGGAAGCGACGCGCGCCCTGGCACCGCATGAGACGGTGCGCGTGACCCGGGCCGACGTGGTATATGTCGCCATTGACGAAGCCGGCAGGCCGGTTCCGGTTCAGCCCTGACACCGGTCTCAACGACCCGCCAGCCTGTTCTGGCTGATTTATTCGCTTCAGGTTCAACCCGGTAAGTTTCCCCCACCAAGGCGCAATTGCCAGCGTGAAGATAAATGGCGGAAGGGGTCGGTTGTGCATCCCTTTTGCCATCTGGTGATTAAGGCCACAAAGGCCACAAGGCACGATTCGCCTCCGTGTCACAATGCAGGCCAATCTTTCTGCAAATTATTGCAAGAGAGACGTTTAGTCAGAAGGTTCACACAGGACGCCCTTGCTGAACGACTTAATGTGAGTCTGAGACCACTAAAGAACTGGGAAGAGGGTCTGGGCTCGACCGACGAGGAAGTATTGGGTATGTGTTTGTCTGGCCTTGGGCCTATGCGGCAAGGCACAATCGGGATGACAACATCCTCGGAACACTTTGATCCCAAGCAATACACCGGCACAGTCATCAATGAAACGGTCATCACTGCTGAAACTGCCATGGGGTGAACACCCCATGGCAACGGAATTGGACCTGCAATACGATGACAGTCATGGCAGTCTGCTGGTTTCCCGGATGCGCTTTGGAAATGCCTTTGAACGTCGGCGAGCAAGCGTACAAAAACAAAATTAACCCGGCAAATCACCTCTAACGATGAAAACAAATTTATGTCGCACAACTGTCTTGGCACTCGGCTTAACCTTGCCCGGAATTGTTTGCGCCGATAATATTGATTATGCGGCAACAGGCAGCCAATTTGGGACAATTGATTTACAAACAGGTGTATTCACACAAATCGGTGAACTGGATGGAATATTGGGGAGTGCCACCCAGGATTTGGCACGTCTCCCGGGAGGATTGCTTTACGGAGACAATGCGGATTCCAAATTAGCCCTGATTGATCCTGCCACCCTGACGACGAGCTTGGTGGGAATCTGCGGCAACAACGTGTTTGGCCTGGCATTTCGCCAGGATGGAACCCTGTTCGGCTGTTCGGGCAACACTTTATATCAAATTAATCCGAGCACCGGCGCAGCTACGCTGGTCGGTGCCATGGGCGTCAATAGCGGTTACTTTGACATGAAATTCGACGGTGCTGGAAACCTCTACTTTGTTGGGACCTCCAATTTGATGGAACTCCCCACACTTTACCGACTGAACACCACCACCGGCCAGGCGCTCCAAATTGGCCAAAGCGGGGCGGTCGGCTTTGAGGTATGGGCCTTGGATTTTGCCAACGGAACCCTGTTTGGCTTTACGTCCGGCGGCCAGATTGTCTCCATCAACACCACAACCGGAGTTGGCACTTTTGTGGCCAACGAAACCCAGCCGAGTCCGATCATTACGGCCGCGCCGGGGGGCGTGGAGGTGGGCAAACCCTACTTGACCATTCAACTCACAAACATCAATTCGGCCGCCCTGTCCTGGCTCGCGCCGTCAAATGCTTTCAGTCTGCAACAGAATCCGAGCGTGACCACCACGAATTGGGTGAGCGTGACCAATTCCGTGAGTGTGACCAACAGCCAGAATCAGGTCGTTGTTTCACGGGCTGCCGGCAATCGTTTTTATCGGCTCGTGAATCCTTGAGGCTGAAGTCTGATTGTCATCGAGGTATTCCCATCCCGTCGCAACCTTTGGGTTTGGGGGGCGCGCTATTTCTTGAGACCCTCGGCGATGGTGGCGAATTGTTCGAAGGCGGCTTCCAGGTCGTCGGTGATTTCCTGGGCGAGACTTCCAGCGCAGGCAGTGGCGGAAGGGGTGGGATTCGAACCCACGGTAGGGTTGCCCCTACTCCTGATTTCGAGTCAGGTGCCTTTAACCACTCAGCCACCCTTCCACTCGTTTGATTGCAATGCCTTACGCGGACATCCGATTTGCGGTCCGTCCTTTGAAAACTTATTGCCTCGAGAAGAGGCCTCGTGCAAACCCGCTCCGCCATAAAACAGCAGGGAAGTATTTCGCATGGTTGCGCGCACGGGGCAAGCTGATTCGGCGCGGACCTAAGACAGCCAGTCTTGGGGTTGCCAAGCTGCAGCTTTCAGACGAGGAAACCATAATCCAGCCGGCTTGAGCCAGGAATGGTTCAGTTGCCGCCCCATTTTTTTCATTACACAAGTTTATTTGGACGATGATCCGCAAGAAGAACCGGGAATATGAACACATCTTGCAATCTGCCCGGAAATCGGGTGGTTATGGGAACAAGGCCGAGGAAGTGGCAGCGCGGACAGTGACGAAACAACATCGTGCAGGCCACTCAAATCCCAAACGGTCTTTTCGAATCTGCTTGTAGCGAAAATTGAGCCACCGGCTGCGAAATATTCTTAGGGAAAATCAGCCTGGTTCTGATTGCCAGGATGGCAACACTGGGGAAGCTTGACAAGGTGAACGAACACCAAAATATTTTAGTTTCCGCCTGCAAAACCAAGCACGGCGGCGGTTTCAAAGGTTCCGGCAAGGATTATTATCATATTCTGCTGGCGGACGACTCTGAAGACGACAGATTTCTTTTGCGGTCCTCGATTGAACGGATTCAACGCCTGAAAATTGTTGCCGAGGTTTCCAATGGAACTGAAGTCATCGCCTATTTCAACGGACTTGGCGGCCAAACAGGTGTCACATCGCCTTTCCCCGACCTTTTGCTTCTCGATCTAAACATGCCTTTCAAGGACGGCTTTCAAGTGCTGGAGTGGCTGAGGACTCAGAAATATGAGAGTCTTCGGGTGGTGGTGCTCACGGATTCCGTTCAGCCCGACCACATCAAGCGGGCGCTGGATTTGGGTGCCGATTATTATCAGGTGAAGGCCAGGTCAACCAGTGACCGCCATACAATGGCCCGCGCGTTCGAAACTTATCTCATGAATTTCTCGAAACTGCAGTTCGATTCTTCGCCGTTGGAGGAAGGCATGACGTAAGGGGTTCTGACGGGTCGCAAGTGTTGAAAATTCTGCGTTGCTGAATGACGAATGCGGATTTTGATTACTGCAAAGGCGCTCGCCGCCCGGACAAGCAGGACCGTGATTCTCCCAACTCGCAATGGATCAAGTGCCGAAGGAAGCAGCCACGCATCAAAACCGAAGTCTGAGGAGGGCTTGTCCACCGCTGCCGGACCATGGCGGACGGTTCACGGTGGTCTGGGGATCTCCCGGAATTGAATTGTAGGTGTAGGAAGCGCTCAATTCCAGCCAGCTCCCGAGTTCCACAACCGGTCCTCCTGCAAATTGAAAGCCGAATTTGTGGGCGTCGAACACATACGGGGCCCTGACGTCGAGATCGACGTGGAGGTCGTTTCCCAGCAAGGGAAGGGAAGTGTCAAGCACCGGAGACAAGAGCTGGTAATGTTGGGGAGTCCAATAGTTGGTTCTCTCGTCCTTGTAGCTGAGATAATCATATTCCGCCCGTATGAATGTTTGCGGGCGGCCAAACAAGCGGTAAGAAAGCTGGGGTTTCTCTTCCCACCATACGTTGGAATCAGAGATTCGCGCCAAGGTGAACGCATTCTGGGCTGAGAATCCGCCGCCAAGGCTGATGTCCAGGCCGCTTCCAACCGATTCCTGCTTCAGCGCATTGGTCACCGTCGCCATGCTACTGACAAAGGGTTGATTGTAAGCCGCGGTTGTATAAATGTCGAAGCCCGTGAGGGGAGACAATTTTGTGAACAGCTGTCCGCCAAAGAATCCGTTCTGATCTTCGTGCCGGTAGTCGAACACATCGCCTTCCAATGAAGCTTCCAGGATTCTTTTTAAATGGGTCTCCAATCCCACGGCTCCGTCAATCCGGTCCACCGCCTCAAAACCCGGGTTGGTGAAGCGCCATCCGGCGCCCCGGGCCAAAAGATAGACGTCGTCGTTGGCATGAACCCGCACGCCGGCGCCAGCAGACTCCTGCAGGAAATGCGTCGTGTCCTTGAAAATATAGCCCTGAAGGTTGACATCCGACGCAGCCATGCGCTTGGCCTCCAACAACCCGCTCGTGGCTTCATAGTCATTCTGCGCGAGCCCCAGGGCTTGCGAATAATCCGTCTGCGCCTCCTTAAGCTCCCATCGCCAACGATGCACATCGCCCCTGAGCGTGAGCGCTTCCACATTGCCTGGATTTTCCTTGATTAGCTCATCAAGCATTTCCAACGCGCGGGCGGTATGGCCGCGCCAGGCCTCGAGTTCGGCCTCACCCAGGCGGGCGTCAGGCTGGTGCGGATCCTTTTGCAAGACCTCAGCATAGATGCTGTCAGCCTTGCCGTATTGACGGAGCCGGGCGTAGGCCCGGCCGAGGTTGGCCTCAATCCAGAGGTCATCCGGCCGCAGGCGCGCCGCCTCTTGAAATTGAGCCAGCGCTTCGCGCAATCGTCCGGTTTGGGTGCAGGCCATTCCCAGCAGTTTCCGGGCATCGACATCGTCCGGCCGTCGTTTGACGACGGCGGCCAGGTAGGGATAGGCGGCGACGGGGTCGTGCAATTTTTCGAGATGAACCCATCCTGCCTTCGTCCAAAGGTCGAGATTATCGGGATCCAGGGTGGCGGCCTTGTCCAACAACTTCGCGGCATCTTGAAGATCCTGTTGAGATGGGCTTCCCTGCAACTTGTCATCCGCCTCTTGCGCCAATGACGCGGCATAGGCTTTTGGGTCAGAGTGGTTCAGTTCATCATCAGAAGTCCCGAGCGGGGACAGTTTCGTCCCGGCGGCGGAAACGGAAACCGTCATTGCGCACCAGCCAAGAACCAGCACAGGGAGGATTTTCATTGGTTGGCCTATTCAAAATAAATGTCGTCAAGGTAGAACTGAGTTTCCGTCGGCGATCCGGACTGGTTGGCCCGCTCAACAATGACTCCGAAGCCATTGCAGATATGGGCCAGATCAGCCGGCGAAAGATCCTTCAAATCAATTTCCTGGCGCACCCAGTCCTGGGTCAGCTTCATTTCCTGGCCGATGACCGGGTTGTGAAGGCTGTCACCAAAGGGTTTGTCACCAAGCATGCCCATCTGGGCCTGAATGATCTCGCCGCCGTGCTCGCCGCGCGCATAGAACACGAGCTTTTTTTTCGCCAGACCACTGAGGTCAAAATATCGCCCGCGATTGGTTTCTCCCCACCAAGGCGGCTTGGCCGGCCCGGAAATGAAAGCGATGCTGATCCACGTGGCGTCCTTCCAGTCCACATGCACGCGGATGCATTGTTCCGTTTCCGTCGACATGGCAATTTTTGAATCCGGGTTTGGATTCTCACGGCAATCCAGGTCAACATGGATCAATTCCGTCAAGTTGGTGGCATCGGACGACCACCCGTATGGGGAAAAAGGCATGGGCGGATGGGCCGGACCGTTGCGATAAATCCAGAAACGACCCTGACCATCCAATACCGGCTGCCGCACATCCAGATCGGAGGCGCCTCTCAGGGTTGCGGGCAATAACGCCAGCATGGCGAAGGCCATCAAACACCAGAGCATGCGCAAATTTTTCATGGTATTCATAATCTATTGGGGGTTGAGAGTTTGCAGGCTGGATTCAACAGGTTTCAGGGGCGAGGCGGCCGGTTGTGGAACTTTTCCAGTAGTCCTCAAAATCTTGAACGCGATAATCGCCTGTGAAAGGACGATCAAACCCAGGAAAGGCAAAGTCCCCCAGACGGTGTCGAGGCGGCCTGGTATCCGGCAAATCCAGATGATGGCGGCGATGCCGGCGGTCATCAGAACAAGATGGGGTTGCACGCCCCGCCATGAAGATGAAGATCGTGACGGCCATTTCGCGCATACCAACCGGTCCTTCACCCGTCTTGTGCGCGCCGCCTTGACCATCGCACAAAGGAGATCCCACCACATCGCCACCCATAATATTCCGGCGCGATACCAGAAACCCCGCCGGCTTCCTTCGGGTATCAGGAATCGCTGCCCGATCATGAGAAGAATTCCGTAGTTCAACGCAAAGAACGGCAGGTAACGCAGACAAAAACCTGTGATGTTGGCGTTCACCGGTGGATTGCCGGTGAGCACGGAGATGAAGGGCATGAGCAACAGCCCCACGAAGGCCACGCTGCGAAGATAAAACAGCGCAAACAACAGGTAGGCCAGCTTGCACCGCCAGGGCACCGCCACCAGTTCAGGAATGTAAAAATAAAACAGCAGGTTGAACATGGAATAGGCCCAGCGTCGCTGTTGTTTTGAGAATTCATCCCAAGTGTCCGGGGCCAGCCCTTCGGCGATGATGTCCGGCACGTACACCCCGGTTTTCCCCAGCGCATGAATCCGGATGGAGGTCAAAATGTCGTCGGCGTCATGCACCGCATAGCATTGTCCTTTGAGCGCCATCAGATCGGTGACGCGAAAAGTCGAGTGGCTGCCATTGACCACGCAGGCGCCGATCCCGAACAGGCCCATTTGGATTGGCCCGTAGAAAAAATAACTCTGCTCGGCGGCGCCCTGCGCAATCCAATTCGCCGAGCGATTGTGAAAAACCTGCGGCCCCTGGACGAAGGCGACTTCCGGCCGGCGGAAGTAGCCCAACACCTTGTCCAGGAAGTCAGGACGGGGAGCGTGGTCGGGGTCAAGGAAGGCGACGATGTCATAATTTCCACCATACTCGTACAGCCACGAATTCAAATTGCCCCCCTTGGTCCGGGCCTGAAATTTTCCGTGCGGCTCGTTGTACTTGGGATTCCCCTTGCGTGAAAAATGAATGATATTCCACGTCTGGCAGCAATCCCTTGCCTTGTCGCTGTTTTCCTCATCCAGCAGATAGGAATCGTGAGGATAGGAGATGCCATTCATCTTTTTCAACGTCCCCTGCAGCGAATCAATCGGCTCGCTGGCCACCCGTGTCGTCACCACCGCCACCCGCAGTCCCGCCGGTGCTTTCATCGGCGCAGGGCGGCGCATGTTCCAAAACAGATGCCAGACGTACAAATAGAACAACATCCCGATTCCGCCGGCGATTGAGAGAAACACGTACAACCCCGGCTGAACGGTGTAATACCTGGCGCGAACCGGATGACACCACCAGCTCAAGAACCAGTATAGACAGGCAAAGTTGAAGGCGAGCGCCAGCACAAACAGACACCGGTATGACGAACTCATGACCGGCTCGGTCTTCACCGGCAAAGCCCGGGCCGCGACCTGCCTGGACAAGCCGGCAAGGCCGAGGGTTATACCAACACAAACCACGGTGAAGATCAGATCGCTCAGCCACGACCATGGTAAATATGGCCGTGAAAGCTCCGGAAAAGTCGCCTGAACCACCCGATCAAGCCGGTGAAATTTCCCGTCCCGATCCTGCAACTGAGCGTAAGGAAAGTCCGCCGCCAAGGAGTTGAAAATCTTGCGCGAGTATTGCATGCATGCCGCCGCATTGGTGGGAATGATCGGCCCGACGCCGGCCGCCAGGGATTGTTTCTGCGGAACATCCGCCGCTTCGAGAAACCTTTGCCAGGCATCTGTTGCAGGCTGGGCTCCCTTGAAGTCATACGACAGCATCATCCAGCATTCGCCGATGATGAAATACCCCGTTCCCACGGTGTTCAAAGCCCAAAAATTGGTATTGGCCGCGCTGTCCCGTGGCGCCTTCCGGTTCAGGAGTTGAAGTTGCTGGGCCCGGGCCGTGTCCTGATACAATGTAATCGCCCGGTTCGCATAGGTCATGGCGTAGCCGTAGTCTCGTGAATATTTGCTGACATACGGGCCATCCAGACATTGCCACGCCGCGGTGATTAAATTCTCGGGCGTGTCGTTGGTGGGGGAAATCCACGAGAAAAAATCGTTGTTTTGTTTCAGCAACCGTCCCAGCGCTGCTTCCGAGGGTTTTCCCAAAATGCCGTAGTGCGCGTCGCCTTCCTTGCCGCGTTCGAAACGTTTCCAGGCCTCGTCTGTGGCCTCATGCACAAACGCCCCGATTACAACCCCCGTCCGGGCGCGGCCCGCCGCATGTGAGAACACCATCACCAAAATCTGTTGCAGATACTGGCTTTGCTGCTCTTCCGTAGTTGAGTTTTCGCCGGGCCGGCCAATTTCGGCGAAGTATATCGGCAGCCGCAACTGGCCGGCGGCCGTCAGGATAATTTCCTCAAACGCCGCCGGGTTTTCCCGGTAACAGTTGATTCCCACCGCATCAATGTTTGTCATCGCCGCAATCCGGCCGGCTTCGTTGGTGGTCAAATCCCCCTGTCCGAGGCTCACAAATTGCGTCAAATTCTTTTTTCGCAGCCGGTCCTTGACCTGGCCGGCCAGCTCGTCCATGAGCGCATAATAGCCGGCGGCATCCAGCCCAATTTCCTGGCCCAGAATGCCATGATCGATGTGATAGTTGTTTTCGTTTCCCAATTGCCAGCCGAGCACCCACGGTTCATCGGCATAGGTTGCCACCAGTTTTTGGATGTGCGCGCGCAACGCCGCCAGGTCCGCCGGATTCTTGAAGTCCATTCCCGTGTTCAAACCCGCCCAGTCGCCGATCAAGACCTTGATGCCGTGCTGGCTGTAAAGTCGCCGGAAAATCTCCTTGGTGCGGGCGGCGTCTTCCTCATTTGCGACCGGCAGTTCATAAACGCGGATGGCGCGAACGCCCAGTTGCGCCAGCCTCGCGCCGTGTCCCTGGCCTCCCGCGTCCTCATCGTTCAGTGCCTGATAAACCTCATGCAGCGAATTTGAATACTCGCGGATGTGCTTGTCGCCTTCGGTGTGCTGGTAAACCACACCGCCAAAGGCGGGCATGCGCACCCCGTCAACAACGAGCCAAAGTCCGGTGGATTCGCGTCGAAATGCGGATGACGCCGCGCCCGGGTTGTCGGCTGCGATAGCACTTAAAAGCGGCGCGCCCGCGGCACCCACCAAAAAAATTGCACCTAGAAATATTCTACGGAGGCTCATTACTCGGTTGTGATGCCAACTGAACCCGATCGCAAAGGCAGCTTCTTCGCAGGATTCAGGCCGCCCGATGAAAAAACCCATAACTCCCCGCCAATCAAAAGTATTCACGTTTTTAGAAGGATTCGGGCCGTCGTATTTTGCAAGCTTCCCGGGAATCCAAATCGCATTTTGCGAGCGGACCCGTGCCTATTAGCGTGCCTGCGCTTGAAAAACGCCACGATGGCGGGTGGCGCATTTTCTGCTTGAGATGATCGAATGAACGCGGTCGGCAGCCGCTGTCGTTACAGGAAGTGGGATCATGGAGGGATCTTTCTGTACCGGCGCGTACAACACATTCGCGAACAAGCGTTGTTTATATGCGTTGTTTATATGGACTGCACGGACGGCGCACCATCCATGATGAAAGACACTCTGTTCATGATTGCTTCGCTCGCGGCTTCGGTTGCGCTGAATTCGCATGGCCAGGCGGCGGCGGGCCAGACCGTGGACGAAGGTTCGGATCAAGTCCGGACGGACCACAAGGAATTCTCACCCCCTGGCAATACCAATGGCTCCGCGGTTATTTGGCAATACGGCGCCCCCACCTTGCGGACCAACAAGTTCAATCCCGTGCTCCCGGCCAGCCTGCCCCCTCCCGCTCCGGATAAATTTGCCTCGGGAACGAATCCGCTCGCGCGTGGCACGGCCCAGGTGAACCTGGAAACCAATCCGCCACATGCCCTCTTTTCACCGGTTGAGGGAAACAATGCGTTCACCGCGACCGTGCCGGAACCGGTCGTCTGGCAGTTTGGCGCGCCTACCAGGCACACAAACAAATTCAATCCGCTGCTTCCCGCAAACCTGCCCCCGCCGGTTTCGGACAAGGCCGCCGCAGGCACGAACCCATCCGAGCGTGATACGAACCCCGCCGCTGCGAGTCTCAACAAAGATGGCCCGGCCTCCGCGCTCTCCCCTCCCTCGGGAACCAACGGTGAATCGGTGATTTGGCAGTATGGGAAGCCCACCTCGCGGTCCAACAGCTTGAATCCACTTCTTCCCACCAATCTGCCCCCACCGGCTCCAACCGAAAAAAAACTATGAGGACACACTTATGAGAATATCAGTCATGGGCACCGGCTACGTCGGCCTGGTGGCCGGCGCCTGCCTTTCTGACACTGGAAATCACGTCAGTTGCATTGATGTGGACAAACAAAAAGTGGCGCGCCTACAAAAAGGCGAACTGCCAATTTTTGAACCGGGACTGGACGAGATCGTCGCCAGAAACATGCGGGCGAAGCGCCTGGTGTTTTTAACGGACTGCGGGGACGCATTGCGAAGAAGCGATGTCGTATTCATCGCAGTGGGGACCCCCCAATCAGAAGACGGCTCCTCGGATTTGCGGTATGTTCGCTCCGCGGTTGAAACGGTTTGCGATCACGTGGAGCACGAAATGTTGCTGGTTTTGAAAAGCACCGTACCCGTGGAAACCTCGGCCATGGTGAAGGAAATGGTAAAACGGGCCGAAGTGCCGGTGCACGTCGTCTCCAATCCGGAATTCCTGAAGGAGGGGACGGCGGTCAGCGACTTCCTCAAGCCGGAACGGGTCGTGATCGGGACCGGTTCGGACCATGCGCGCCAAATCATGGCGGATCTTTACGCGCCCTTCGTCCGTTCCGGCAACCCCATTCTCTTCATGTCGAACGAATCGGCGGAAATGTCGAAATATGCGGCGAATGTTTTTCTCGCCATGAAAATTTCGTTTATCAACGAGCTGGCCATGCTGGCGGAGAAGGTCGGGGCAAACATTCATGAAGTCCGCAAGGCCCTGGTCACGGATTCACGGATTGGCGCGCAGTTTCTTTATCCGGGCTGCGGCTACGGCGGGTCCTGTTTTCCCAAGGACGTGCTCGCATTGATCGACGTCGGAAAGTCTCATGGCATGCAGCTCGATTCTTTCAAGGCCGTGCATGCGATCAACGAACGCCAGAAGCGGGTGCTCTTTGACAAGATGAAATCCCGGTTCGATGGGCAGTTTCAGGGGAAAACCATTGCGGTGTGGGGTCTGGCTTTCAAGCCGATGACAGATGACATGCGGGAGGCTCCGTCGGTGACCTTGATCAACTCGCTGCTCGATGCGGGCGCAAGAGTCCGGGCGTATGATCCGGTGGCGCAGCCGGAAGCCAGGCGGATTTTCGCAGATCGCATTGAGTTAAATGGCGATCCTTATGACACGGTAAAGGGGGCCGACGCCCTGGCCATCCTCACCGAATGGAATGAATTCCGCACGCCTGACTTTCATGCGTTGAAGAATGCCCTGACACATCCCGTGATTTTCGACGGCCGCAATCTCTACAATCCGGACAGCCTGCGGCGGGAGGGCTTTGTTTACCATTGCATTGGCAGGAGGGACCCGTCATGAGCGCATCGGGCGGGACCGACACGGCTTCCTTTGAAGGAAAACGCCTGCTGGTTACCGGCGCCGCGGGTTTTCTTGGCTCCCACTTGTGCGAGAAATTGCTGCTGAGTGGTGGCCGGGTGATTGCCGTGGACAATTTCATTACGGGGCGGAAGAAAAACCTCGCCCATCTGTTTGGAGACCCTGACTTTGAATGGATTGAGCAGGACATAACCCGGCCGATGGAAATTGACGGGAAATTGTCCGGCATTTTCCACATGGCGAGCCCCGCCAGCCCGGTGGACTATGCAAAGTACCCCATTGAGACATTGCGAGTGGGCGCGCTGGGCGCGGAGAACATTCTCGCGCTTGCCAGGCAGCGGAACTGCCCGGTGTTGATTGCGTCAACCTCGGAAGTTTACGGCGACCCGCTCCAGCATCCGCAAACGGAGAGCTACTGGGGAAATGTAAATCCCATTGGACCGCGGGGCTGCTACGACGAATCCAAACGGTACCAGGAAGCTTTGGCCATGGCCTACCAGCGTGTTCATGGCGTTCCCATTCGCATTGTCCGTATTTTCAATACCTACGGCCCGAGAATGCGCGCCAACGACGGCCGCGTGGTGCCGAACTTTTGCCTGCAGGCGCTGCGCGGCGAGCCGCTGACCGTTTATGGGGACGGCGCACAAACGCGAAGTTTTTGTTACGTGGAGGATCTTCTCAACGGCATTGTCAAACTATTTTCATCACCTCATTGCGAGCCGGTGAACATCGGCAATCCCGAGGAGCATTCCATTTTGGAATTCGCCACGAGGATCATTTCCCTCACCGGTTCCAAGTCCGCCATTGTCCACCGACCGCTCCCGGTTGATGATCCAAAAGTTCGTTGCCCTGATATACGCAAGGCCAGACAACTTCTGGGATGGGAACCCGTGATATCCCTTGATGAAGGGCTCAAGAAGACCATCGATTACTTTCGGCGCGAACAGCAGGCGGAAGCTGGGAGGGCGGATGAAGACGAAGCCGGAGCGCCTTCAACGGACAGGGAGGGATCGGTTTTAAAGGAGTTTTGACGAGCCACAAACCCGTGAATGTATCAAATTCCATTAACCTATGAAAACAACAATTGAAGATCGGGATCTGACAAAACAAGCGCCCCGCAGCCCACGTGACCGGTTCGGCGGGTTTGCCATCATTGGCCGGACGGTGGACAAATGTCGCGCCAGCATTTCAGGCCGGCTGGGTGAATATCATTACGACTGCCCGCTGGACAACCAACTTTTCGGATTCAAGGGCATCAATGGGGAACAATTCAAAACTGTCGTTTCCACGTCCCAGACATACGAGGATGTGGCCACGTGGCTGCAATCGAATGGCGCCCGCAAAACACCGGAGGAAATCCGCGCATGGTCGGAAAAGGTTGAAGCGGCGAAGCTGAAGGATGTTTTTGTAAAACATAGCCACGCCGAAGTGCAAGAAGTCACCGAGAGCTGCCGCAAGATGGGTCTGGACTTCAATTCAGCCACCTTGTTCGAGTGGTTGGAGGCCGATGATCGCGCAAGTTTTGAATCGCACACGCACATGGCAGCCCATCGATAAAACTCGACGTGAGTTTAATTCAGACGAAGATCAAGGAAGCCGGCCTGTGAAAACGCCGAAAAACATCGACGTGCTGTTCGTCGCCGGTTTTGGCCCAATCGTTCAAGACCCGGCCGCAAGCCGAAAGTTCTATTCCGAGGCATTGGGACTGCCATTCAAAGAAGAAACCAACGGTTACCTGCATACGGGCGGGCTGGATGGTGTGAAGCATTTTGCCCTGTGGCCCGTGGCACAAGCCGCTCAGTCCTGCTTTGGCACCGATCAATGGCCCGGCAATCTTCGAGTGCCACAAGCGTGGATTGAATTTGATGTCGCGAATATTGAAAAGGCCACCACAGAACTGAAGTCGCAGGGCTACAAACTGCTGGTCGCGACGCAAACAGAACCCTGGGGTCAGGTGGTCACGCGGCTGTTGGGACCGGAAGGACTGTTGGTCGGCATAACTCATACGCCTTCGATGCGGAAGTGAACTCTTACCACTCTGCCTAAAGTCGCCGCGCCCTGCGCTTGGCCGTCAACACCCGAAAAAAATAAAGCTGCGGAAGGTGTTGACCGGCTTGCAAGAGAGACCTGAAAACAGGAGGTGCATTTGTTCACGTTTTTGCGAAGTTCCTCCATCCTAGGTAAAAATCCGGAATCAGAGCGTCCAGGATTCCAACCTGCACCATTTCACAATGGTTGAAATTCGGAGTTTATTGACGATTCGTGACGTCGAACTGCTGTTTCAGATTGAAGAATTGCCAGCTCCGGTGCTTGCAAATTCATGCTAATACTGCTCGCAACGCGGCGGCAATTATGTTAAGCACATCGCGATTTGAACGGTGTCCGCACCCGGAATGCACCGGGTGCCGAGGACAATTTGAGAAAGCACATTAAACATGAATGAGATTCTGACTAAGGTTCAAACGGCGTTTGTGGAAGCGTTTGGGGTTGAAGCGGCACAGGTGACGATGGAAACGGCCCCGGCCAGCATACCGGCCTGGGATTCGATGGGGCACCTGTCGCTGGCCAGCAATCTGGAGCGCATTTTTGGGATCAGCTTTGACGTCGATGAATTGATGGAGATGGAGAACGTGAAGGCGATTGTGGGGATCATTCAGCGGAAATCGAAACAGGCATGAAATGGCGGTCGCCACTGATTGCAATTTTGCAGCCCGCCTGACCGGGCGGCTGGGCCGGCACTCCTTTCTGATTGATGCCGCGACCGGCCAGACGATTTCGCCGGATCAACTGCCGGGATTGATTGCGGGTTATGCCCGGGGTTTTAGCGCGGCAGGATTGAGGCCCGGGGACCCGGTATTGATCGGCACCGCGCTCTCCCCGTCGAGCGGCCTGGCCTATTTGGGCGCGATGTTTGCGGGGCTCGTTGCCGTGCCGGTGGAGGAACGCTCACTCGCGGCCACGGGGGAGGGTTTGGCAAAGGCAACGGGCGCAAAGGCGGTTTGGACCGAGCAAAGTTTCAATTGGAAATGGACGCAGGAGTTGTCTGTGCTTCAGTTGCACGGCGACTTGACCGGAGGGACGGGCGAGACGATGTCCCCGGTGCCGCGTGACGATTCCGATCTGGCGGCGCTGATGGCAACTTCGGGTTCGACCGGAGTGCCCCGGTTTTTGAGGATCACCCATGGAAATTTGATCGCGAACACGGAGGCGATCATCCGCAGCCAGCATCTGGGCGATGAAGAGCGGGCGATGCTCATACTCCCCTTGAGTTATTGTTTTGGAGCGAGCGTCTTTCACACGCACCTTTACCAGGGCGGAGGAGTGGTGTTTGACCGGCGGTTCATGTTCCCGGACAAGGTGCTGCAGGCGATGAACCAGCATGGCTGCACCACCTTTGCGGGGGTGCCGACGGCTTATCACGCGCTGTTGCACCGCTCCAAGGCCCGGACCACGGCGCTGCCGCAACTGCGCCGGCTGTTGCAGGCAGGCGGGCCGCTCGCGGAGCATTTGATCAAGGAGATTCGCAATGCCCTGCCGACGGCAAAGTTTTATGTGATGTATGGGCAGACCGAGGCCACCGCCCGCATTGCGTGTCTTGATCCGGCCCGGCTGGAGGAAAAACTGGGCAGCGTGGGCCGTCCCCTGGATAACTTGACCGTTCGCATTGCGAACGAGCGCGGCGAGGAATTGCCGCAGGGCGAAGTTGGAGAAATTTGGGTCAAGGGACCGTCCATCAGCCAGGGATATCACAATGACCCCGTGGAGTCGGAGCGCGCATTCAGGGATGGATGGCTGCGAACCGGTGATCTCGCCCGCATGGACGAGGACGGCTACCTGTGGATTCAGGGGCGGCTGGGAAGTTTTGTCAAGATGCGCGGGACACGGGTCAGTTTCACCGAAGCGGAGGCGCGCGTGATGGCCATGCCGGAAGTCTTTGAGTGCGCGGCGACCGGCACGTCTCATCCGGAAGCAGGAGAGGCGCTCATATTGTTTGTTGTATTGAGGGAAGGGGCGAAGCTGGCATTGGAGGACATTCGCCGCCATCTGCCCGCGCATTGGGCGCTGGATTCGGTGCATTTTGTCGCCGAACTGCCGAAAAACACGCATGGGAAGGTTTCCCGCACCGCCCTGAAAGCCAAACCAAGACTCGATCATGAACCCGCTTGAACAAAAGATTGATTCCCTGTTGGGGGTACCGCCTTACCAGATGCGCGCGGCGGAAAAGACGGCCAGCTTGCTGGAAGTGCTGAAGGAAGCGCTGGCTTACGTCTGCCAGCGTCACGCGGGGCTTGCCAATTACATACGCCAGTGGCCGGTGGATTTTCAAACGGTCTCATGCATTGCGGATTTGCCGTACCTGCCGGTGGCATTACTTAAGGCCAATCCTCCCCTCTCACTGATTGAAGCGTCCGAGATAAAACGAACACTGGCATCAAGCGCCACCACGGGACAGGTGCCGAGCCGGGTGGTGCTGGACTCACCGACCGCGCGGCGCATGAGCAAGGGGGTCGTCGCCATCCTCCAGGATTTCATCGGCCCCGCCCGGCGCCCGTATCTGGTAGTGGATCTGGCCGGGACGGCGGGAGACAAGCGTGAATTGGGCGCGCGCGGCGCGGCCATTCAGGGGTTGCAACCCTTTGCCAGCCAGGTGACGCACTGTCTGCGTCTTGACGCCGGCGGTGGACTGGAGTTGGACCGTGATTGCATTCTGGATTTTGCGCAAAAACACCGGAGCACAAAGGTGCTGGTGTATGGTTTCACCTATATTCTTTGGAACCATCTGGTAAAACCGCTGCTGGCGGAGGGGATTTGCCTCGATTTGCCGGACGTGCATATCCTCCACAGCGGCGGTTGGAAACGGTTGCAGGACCAGGCGGTGGACAAACGGACTTTCAATGAAGGTCTGGCCCGGGTGTTCGGATGTTCGCCCACGCGGGTGATTGACTTCTACGGCATGGTGGAGAACGTCGGCGTGATTTATCCGGATTGCGCGGAAGGAAACAAACATGCGCCGGGCTTTGGAGAAGTGGTCGTGAGGCATCCGCTGACGCTTGAACCCGTGGCGCCGGGAGAAACCGGGATTATCCAGGTGTGCAGTGTTTTGCCGACGAGTTTTCCCGGCCATTTGCTGCTGACGGAGGACCTGGCGCAAGTTATCCTGAACGACGGATGCGCCTGCGGCCGCCCGGGGATCGCATTCCGCTTTACGGGGCGGGTTCCGAAGTCGGAAGTGCGCGGCTGCGGCAACATCCAAAGCAAACGATAACCGTGAATAAAGTCTGAAACATGCCATGACCGATTGCGTTCATTTGGTTGACTCGCCCGAGGAAATCATCGCTGCCGCCGTGGCGCTGCGAAAAAACCTGGCCGCGAACCACCCGACACCGGCGGAGGTGCTCGCTGTGTTCGAGTCCTGGGCTGGGGCATTGAACGGGCGGGAGCTTGACGCGATACCGGGGGTGGCTTTTTTGAAGCTTTGGCTCAGGCGCGGGACGCTTGAACCGGTGATCATCCGGGAGCTGGGGCGCGGCGCCTTGACGGGAGACTGGCTGGAGGACGGTCGCGCGCGGTTGCGGCCCTTCCCGGTCGGAGTGGTAGGTCACTGGCCGGCGGGGAACATTGAGATTCAGCCAATCCTCTCCCTGACGTGCGGTTTGCTCGGCGGCAACGCGGCGCTGGTGAGGATTCCAAGCGGGCTGGTGGATGTGACGCGCCGCTTGATGGCACAGTTGGTGGCGTGTGACACCAAAGGGGTGCTGGTGCCCAGAATCTCCCTGGTGGCCTTTGAGCACAGCCGGCAGGATTTGCAGGAAGCGATGGCGCGGTCGGTGGATGGCGCGATGATCTGGGGTGGGCAGGAGGCGGTGTTGAATTTGCGCGGGCTGCCGTTTCCGCATTGGGCGAAACTTGCGGTGTTTGGCCCGCGCCTATCGGTGGCGATGATGGATGCGGGCGCATGGGCGAACGAGGGAGAACAGGAAGCATGGTGCCAGCGCATCGCGCGCGACGTATGGCAGTTTGACCAGCAGGCTTGTTCATCCCCGCAGGTGTTGTTTCTCGAACGGCGGAACGGCTTGTCAACCGCCGGATTTGTGTCGGCCCTCGAACGGGCGTTTCACATCGAAAACCGGGCGCATCCACGGCAGGCCATCAGTCCGACACTGACCGCGGCGATCTGCCAGGCGCGGGCCGCGTGGCTGTTGAATGACACGACCCACCGGGCGATTTTCCCTAAAGGCCCCGATTGGACGCTGTTAATGGGATCGGGAGCAACCCTGCCGGAGCCGGTGCAGGGAAAAACCCTCCATATCCTGGAAGTCGATGACCTGAGGGAACCGGTTTCCAGTTTCGACGGCAATGTGCAGACGCTTGGCCTCGCGATGGCGGACGCGGCCAAGGAGACGGAACTGGCAAAGCTGGCCGGTCAGCGCGGTGTGGATCGCATCGTGAAGCTTGGCCGGATGCATGTGTTTGTCCCGCCGTGGGACGGGGTGGATCTGATCCGGCCGATGGTGCGCATGGTGCGCCACGTGCCTTCAGGCGAGTGAACGCGGAAGAAATTGGAAAATCGAAATCATATGAATGTGAATGCCGAATCGTTTCTGTTGAGCATGGACCAGCACGCAAAAATGTTCGCGCCGGGCGCGCGGGCGACGGTGAAGGCGAATCCGGATTTGTGCCAGTGGCTGCTGGATCCGCTGGCGAAATGGGCCCACGCGGCCTATGGCGACCAGGCCTTTGAAGATGCGGCCAAGGGCTATGCCAAGTACTGTCTGGGAGTATGGAAGGCCCAGCAACTTTACGAGAAGGCCGGCCGGTACACGCCACAGGATTTGCCGGACATCGTTTCGGCGGTCTATGAGGACGCGGGTTACATGGTGCCGTATATGTGGGCGGCCATCCTCATCTATCCTTTCTGGCCCTCGGTGGTGCGGCATATCGCGATGTACCGCGACGACTTTCTGAAGGCGCTGCCGCCCAACGCGAACATCATGGAACTGGCCTGCGGCCACGGGGTGATGAGCCTGCTCGCCGCCGGAGAACGGCCGGACATCCGTTCGCACGGCCTCGACATCAGCCCCCCGGCGATCGAAATCGCCAACCGGCTGCTCAAAGTTTCGGGGCATGGCGACCGGGTCAAGTTTGAAGTCAAGGACGCCCTCAAGCTTGGAGCGACCGGTTCGGGCGGAAACTATCAGGGCATCATCGCCGCCATGCTTGCGGAACATCTCGAAGACCCGCGGCCGCTCTTCAAGGCCATCGCGCACTACCTGGCCGATGACGGCCTGGTCTTTTTCAGCACCGCCCTCGAGTCGGCCCAGAAGGATCACATCACTGAATTCCATCACGAGAGCGAGGTGATCAAGCTCGCGGAAGATGTCGGCCTGCGCGCCACCCGGATGGTCTGCGATGCCAACACTCCCGCGCCCGGGGCGAAATTTCGCCCGCGCGCGCTGGCCATGATCCTGCGGCGCAGATGAACCGGGGCATACCCCAGACTGTCACCATTTATGATCATGGAATTTCAGGAAGTAAAAAAACATCTCAAGCAGCGCTTCCCGATGCTGATGGTGGACCGGGTGCTGGAGTTGGAACCGGGCAAGACGATCACGGCGCTCAAAAACGTCACCGGCAGCGAAATTCAGTTCATGGGGCACTTTCCAGATTTCGCCGTCATGCCGGGGACTTTGATTGTGGAGGCGTTCGGACAGAGCGCGTCGCTGCTGTTCAGCCACGACACCGGCCTGGGTCTGCAGCCCGGCGAGTTCATGGTGCTGGGTGTCATCAATGAGATGCGTTTTCTCGTTCCCGTGCTGCCGGGCCAGACCATGATCATGCAGGTGAACATCGTCAAGATGGTGCCAAACGCCGCGCTGGTGGAAGGCACTGTGCGCGTGAACGACGTGGTGGTGGCGCAGGGCCGTTTGAGCTTCGCCCGGCGGACGCTGTGAATCAGCCGTTGAAAGGCGGCGCCACGCCGGCCTGCTTTTTGTCCCAGGCGCGGATTTGCGCCTCGGCATACTTGGCGATGGGCAGCACGCCGGGACGACCGGCCTGCCATTCCGCGGCGGTCATCGCAAAGTGAACGATGTCCACCGGCTGACCGGCAACGACCTTGGCCGCTTTCTCAACACTCACCGTCCGAAACCCGAACTTCGCCACATAGGAGTGGACCTTGACATTGGTCGAGACGGAGGTACCGCGCAATTCGTTGAGTCCCATTTCCCCGAAGGCAAGATCGAAGGTGATGAGCGATGTGGGCACGGCGGCGGGCACCTCCGGGCGCATGATCAAACGTCCGGCCTCGGCGCTGCCGTTGCGGGGCTCGTAGAGGCCATGCGTGCCGACCGGAACGCCGCCCAGAGTCTCGGCGATGAAATAGCAATCGCCATCCCGCTCGAAGTAAGTTTTCAACCACGCTTCCTGGTGGGCGACCTCGGTGGCGGAATCCCCCAGCTTGCCCTTCACGTGATCAAGATTGCGCAACCATACGATGAAGGCGGCATCCTCAAGACGAACAGGGCGCAGACGCACGCCAAAACCTTCCGTTATAAATGAGTGTCGCATATAAAACCAGCGATCCTAACAACGGCCCCACCCTAGCAGGATCGGGAAGGAGTGGAAGCCTGAAAGCGCCACACCAGAAAACATCCAAAATTCTTCGTGCCGCCAGCGGGATGGCGTCCCGATCGGCGGGCATTTTTATTGACACTTTTGAGCAAAACCGGTTTAGCTTCCGGCTGGATGCAAAGCATCGAACCACAAAAACCTTGCCTGGGGGCCTAGCTGCTCGCATGAAACTTTCCTTGGGATCAGGGAGCCGATGGCTGGGCGGACTTTTGGTTGCGGCGGGACTTTTGCTGGCTGTTCGCGCTCCGGGGCAGACCTGTTATCCGGCGCCGGCCGGCCTGGTGGGCTGGTGGCCGGGCGACGGCAATGCCAATGACATTGCCAGCACCAACAATGGCGCGCTGGAG
>DATMLG010000481.1:0-13058 GCA_035570675.1 Verrucomicrobiia bacterium
AGCAATGCCAGCTCATTGGTCTGGCGGCGGCCGATGTTCGCGAGGTCGGGTCCGATGCGCTGCGAACCGAGCATGACCGGCCGGTCGTAAAGATAATCCTGGGCCACACTTTGCACCATGCCGGGACGGCCGCCCCAGCCGCGTTCGACATCGGAGCCGAAACCCTTCGGCCGCACCTGCTCGGTATGGCAGTAAAAACAGCCGTTCGCGCGATAGACCTGCTCGCCCTGGCGCGCCATTCCGGGGCGCATGGGCGGATAGAACTGGCCGTCCACCTCGACCTGTGGTTGCCGGCCGATTTGCACCTGCGGCATGAGGACAAAGCCGAGCCACGACACGGACATCATGAAAAATGTCGCCAGAAAGAGCAGGGGGCCCGGGTTCACGGTGTCACCTCCGCCGGCTTGAGATTGTCGGCCCAGGCTTTGCAAGCCGCCTGCCGGCCCACGCGGACGAGCAAGCCCACCAGATTAAGGAGGAAAATCAGATGGCCCGCAGCCATCAGCAAATCGCCGGTCGTGCTGGCCCGCAGAAACGTGAGCGAGGAGCGCATAACGTCGAAGAACGTCCCGCTGTCCAGGTTCAACGCGGTTCCCTGCGCGATGCCGCCGATTGCCAGCGGCACCACGTAAATGATGATTCCCAGCGCCGCCAGCCAGAAATGCAGGTTTACCAGCTTCGGCGAAAATTCAACGCCGAGGAGCCGCGGCACGATGAGATAAATCGCGCCAAACATCACCATGGCAAAAAAACCGTAGAGAAACAATTGTGTCTGGGCGGGGATCAGCCAGGTGAAATTGGTGACTTCGCTGACGCCATAAAGCGAGGTGGTGGCGGCGGACAAGCCGGCGAGGACAAAGGCCACCACGCTGAAAAGAATGAACCGCGCGGAGGGGTTGCGGGCGAGGGCCGAACATTCGCCGGCGGCGGTGCCGCGCACATTGATGGCCACGCCCAGGACCGGGACGAGCGCAAGGACGGTGGCGACGGTGCTAAAGGCCGGAATCCACGAAGGCAACGGCGCGCCCATGGGAATCCCACCCCAGGAACCGAACAACGCGAGCGTCCAGAAAATGAAGATGCCGAGGTAATGGCTGTGCAACGGGCGTTTGGCGAGCTTAGGGATGAAATAGAAAATTGCCGCCAAGCCGATGAACCCAAACCAGACCTTGGTGAGATTGCTGAAATACCAGGCGTCGATGACGGTTTGCATGGCGCCACGGACGGGTTTGCCAACCAGCAGGAAACTGGCGGTGGAAAAAATCCAGGGAAACCAGAACACGGCGGCGAGCAGGAACCATTGGGATATGTAGAGCGCCGGTTCGCGGCGTTGATGGAAGGTCCGCATAGCACCCAGGCCGATGAGCAGGTAGGCGCCGAACATGGTCACCAGCGCGTAACGCGGCATTTCGAGCCATTCAAATCCCGAGTTTTCGCCGGCGAGAATTCCCAAGATTCCGATCTTCACGCCCACATTCCACAACAGAATGCCCGCGATGATGCCCGGGCGGAACTCGAGGCGTGTGCGGCCCAAATGGCATAGCAGCCACAACACCACACCCAGACCCGCCTGCGCGGCGAATCCATAGACCAGCGAGTCCAGGGCCGCCGGATGGACGCGCCCGTAGGTGAACCACGCGCAATTCGCGAGGAAGTCGGGGGAATGGAACTTGAGGGTCGCCACCAGCCCCAGACCAGAGGCGGTCAGCAGCCAGAGCGCGGAGCAGACGAAGGCGAGCAGCAACGGCCCGCGGCACGAGGCGTCAATTTCCGCCGCCGACATCGGCGGGGGAACAATGGCGGCCCCGGCTTCGGGCTGCGCTGGGGAGGAAGTCGCGCTCATTAAAACCAAAACGCTGGCAAATTAATCGAACTTGTTGGGCGGCGGCGGCGGCACGTAAAACGCCTTTTCCACCCGGGCAATCAGATTGGAACGCGCCGCGGCGGGGTCCTGCCAGAGCTGCAGGGACAAATCCATGGCGCTCTTGAGCGGCAGGCGCACGATGCCCTTGTACTGGTCCTGCCAGACATAATTCGGGTTGTTGAGGACCTCGGCGTCCGCGGTGCGAACATCCGCGAGGGTCTTGCGGCGGACGGCGGCGCGGTCTTCACCGAGCGGTTCCGGGCGGGTGTAGAAATACATCACCCAGACCAAACCGGCGACGATGAGAAAACAGCCAATGACCGCGACCGAATACGCGCAAATCGTGGCGCAGTTGTATTTCCGTTCCGCGTTCAATGGCCACCTCCGGTTTCGGGTCTGGCGGTGCTGGGTGCCACGTAAATGTCCATGGCCTCCGCGAAGCGCGGATCCTTCTGCGGAATGATGGGATGCGAATTAAGTTGCTTAAGAAACACCCGGGTCAGGACGCCGCCAATGAACATCATGCAGGCGATGTCCATCCAATGCAGCACGAAGCCGTTGGGATGCTTCGCCGGCATGACCTGGAAGGAGATGTCGCAGAAATGCATCAACCACGCCCACAGGCCGAGCGGAATCATCACAAAAAGCTTAGAGACCTTCACATCAATCCGCAGCAGGAGCAGGAACGGCAGGAAGAAATGGCCGAAGATGATGACCAGGCCGATGTCCCACCAGGTGCCCTTTTCACGCAGCACGTACCAGAACGTTTCCTCCGGCATGTTGGCGTTCCAGATGATGAAATATTGGAAGAACGTCACATAGGCGTAAAACACGGTGAAGGCGAACATCAGCGAGCCGATGAAATAGAACGTCTTGTCCGTGGCGACGTCGCGCAACGGGCCCTGGCGCTTGAGCAGGACGGTGATGATGTAGATGGTGTAAAGCGTCACCCACATGCTGGCCGCGAAATACCAGACGCCATACATGGTGGAGAACCACTCATGCTGCAACGCCTTCATCCACATGATGGCCGCCAGCGTGAGGCTGATGGCGAAAAGAACCACCCCGGAGGCGGCGTAGCGGCGCAGCTTTCGGGTGCATTCCACTGCGCCCGTTTTGTCCTGTTCGAGCGACCAATAACGGAAGCCGCGGGACAGCAGCCACCAGCAGGCAAAACAAAACACGATGACCGCATAATATCCCGGCATGGTGAAAAGCGGATATTTGGACGCGACCGAATGTTCCACCGGCACCTCGTGGATCAGGGTCATCCACGCGTACAATTTCGTGGCGAGGCAGGCAATGGGCAGAAAAAGCACAAACATCCACGGAAAGAGCAGGCAGGCGAGGTGTTCGCAAATGCGGCGGATGGGCACCGACCAGCTCGCATCGAACAGATGATGGAGAATGACCATGCCCAGGCCACCCAGGCCCAAGCTCAGAAAGAACATGTAGGCGAGCAACCAGGAAAACGCGAACTGGCTGGGATCGCGGATAAGCCCGGCGACCGCGCCGATGCCGCCGATGGCGATCAGCCAGTTCGGCACATTGCGCCACTTGGACAAGTCCAGCGGGGCTTCGGTTTGGGATGGGGTGGGTGAGCTCATGGCGGTTATTTGAGGGCCGCGCGCGCCGGTTCCGGCACGTCGTCCACGGTGCCCAACTGGCTCAACTGCAGTGCGCGCAAGTAGGCGATGATGGCCCAACGATCGTCAATGGTCACATTCGCGCCATAGGGGCCCATGGTGTTCTTGCCATAGGTGATGGTGTTGAAGATTTCGCCGTCAGCGAGCTCAACGATGCGCTTGTCGTGGAGGTTGGCGACGGTGGCGAGGCCGAGCTTTTTCACGACGCCATTGCCGTCGGCCTGCATGCCGTGGCAGGGCGAACAATTGATATTGAAGCGCTGCTGTCCGCGGGCGAGCAGCTTCGCCGTGACTTCAACGGGGATGGTTTCCACAAAATTCGTGGTGCCGGTGACGCGGCCCGTGTTGACGGGCAAATCTTCGTAATGCGTGTCTTCCTGCGCGATGGTTCCCGGGATGGGCATCCGCGAACTGCGGCCATCCGCAAAGAAATCGTCGGGCGTCTGCGGCCGGAGCCTGGGCTGGCGGTTCATGTCGGGGAAGATCTCAATAGGCGGCCGGCGGGAGAGGCTGCCACGGCGGCCGGCAATGCCGACCACGGTCACCACGCACAAGGCAAATATGAGCAGGAAGTAGCGCATCTATTCCTCCACCATTTCGATGCGCGTGCTGCCGGTGGCTTCCAGCAGCTTGCGGGTTTCAGTTTCCGAATACTTTGGATCGCCAGTTTCGATCACAAGAAAGAAGCGGTCGTGCGTGGCCAGGGCGAAGCGGCGGTGCTTGAGGAGGGGATGATGCAGCCGCGGCAGACGGTTGAGAAACAACATGCCCAGCAGCGAACCAAAGGAGCCGAGCAGAATGGTCAGCTCGTAGCAGGGCGGAAACGCGCCAAACGGGCTGAACATCGGCTTGCCGCCGATGGCGATGGGATAGTCAACCGCGTTCATCCACCAGATCATCAACATGCCGCAGGTGTAGCCCGTCACGCCGCCGATGAAGGAGAACCAGCCCACGCGCGAGTTTTTCAGGCCCATGGCCTTGTCCATGCCATGCACCGGATACGGCGTGAACACGTCCCATTTACGGAAGCCCGAGTCGCGGACTTTCTCGGCCGCGTGCATGATGTCGGCGGGCGTCTCGAATTCGGCGATGATGCCGTAGGTTTGGGGTACCGCGGCCATCAGTGGTGCCCTCCGGGTTTTGCGCCGCCAAGCGGATGATGCGGGTCAGCCTGCGGCGTCACGCCCTTCACTTCGGAGATGGCGATGATGGGCAGGAAACGGATGAACAGCAGGAAAAATGTGAAAAACAGCCCGAAGGTTCCGAGAAAAGTCAGAATATCCACCCAGGTCGGCCGGAAATAACCCCAGCTCGCCGGAATATATTCCTTGGACAGGGAGATGACCACGATGACAAACCGTTCAAACCACATGCCCACGTTCACGAGGATGGACAGAAAGAAAACGACCAGCATGTTCGAGCGAATTTTCTTGAACCAGAAGAACTGCGGCACGACGACGTTGCAGGTGATCATGGTCCAATAAGCCCAGGCATAGTTGCCGGTGGCGCGGTTGATGAACTCAAACCGCTCGTTGGGATTGCCGCTGTACCAGGCGATGAAAAATTCCATGGCGTACGCATAGCCCACGATGGAGCCGGTCGCGAGCGTCACCTTGCACATCAACTCGATGTGCCGAAGAGTGATGATGTCTTCCAGCTTCAACACCTTGCGCAGGGGTATGAGCAGCGACAGCACCATGCCGAAGCCGGAGAAGACGGCACCGGCGACGAAGTAAGGCGGAAAGATGGTCGTATGCCAGCCGGGCACCTGCGAAACCGAGAAGTCCATGGACACAATGGAATGGACGGACAACACCAGCGGCGTGGAAAGTCCGGCCAGAATCAGGTAGGCCTTTTCGTAGTTGCTCCAATGGCGGTTGGAACCGGTCCAGCCCAGTGCGAACAGGCCGTAGCCAAACTTGCGGATTTTGGTCTTGGAGCGGTCGCGCATGACCGCGAGATCGGGAATCAGGCCCATGTACCAAAAGAGCAGGGACACGGTGAAATAGGTGGAGACGGCGAAGACGTCCCACATCAGCGGCGAACGGAATTGCGGCCAGATGCCCTCCTGGTTGGGGATGGGGAACAGCCACCAGCCGAACCACATGCGCCCGACGTGAATCAGGGGGAAAATGCCGGCACACATGACGGCGAAAATCGTCATGGCCTCGGCGGCGCGATTGATGGACGTGCGCCACTTCTGGCGGAGGAGAAAGAGAATGGCGGAAATCAGCGTGCCGGCGTGGCCGATGCCGATCCACCACACGAAATTGACGATGGCCCAGCCCCACATCGCCGGAAGGCTCGGGCCCCAGACGCCGACGCCCACGGACATCAGGTAAAGGATCATACTGAAGCAAACGGTCATCATGACCACGCTGGGCAGGAAGGCGGCCCACCACCAGAGCGGGGTCTTGCCTTCCGCCACGCCCGCGATGGCGTCGGAAATCCAGCCGGGGGAACGTTGGTTTCGGACGAGCGGCACGCGCTCGAGCTCGCGCGGGGGCGCCTGCACGACGATGTCACCTACCCGCGATGCAATCGCGGGAGCCAGGGGTTCGTTGATGGTCGCGTCACCCATCAGCTCTCTCCTTTCCCGGCTTCCGAGCCCGGCCAGGCATCCTTGTTGTCAAAGGGACTGGAGTGGCTTTTGGACTCGAATTCCTCGGTGCTGTTCGGCATCTCATACGCGTCCGGCATCTTGGGATTGGGATTGCGAATCTTCGCGAGATAAGTGGTGCGCGGCTTCGTGTTCAGAAAATCCAGCACGTTGTAGTTGCGGTCCTGGGCCTTGAGTTTGGAGACGCGGCTCTCGGGGTCGGCAATGTTGCCGAAGACGATGGCTTCCGCGGGACAGGCCTGCTGGCAGGCCGTCTTGGGAACGGTGCCTTCGGATTCCTTCAACATCCAGTCGCCCGACGCGCCGGCCCGGACTTTGGCGGCGATTTTCGCGCCTTCGATGCGCTGCACGCAGTAGGAGCATTTCTCCATGACACCGCGCATGCGGACCGTGACGTCGGGGTTCTTGATCAGCTTGAGAAGCTCCCATTCGTCGGCGGGCTTGTTGCCGCGGTCCGGGTCCTTCAACCAGTCCAGCACGCCGTGCTGATCGCCCTTGGGGAGCAGAGGTGTGCTGTAAACGGGGCCGCTCAACTGTTCGAGCGTGCGGCGGTTGTAATCGAAAAAGTTGAAGCGCCGGACCTTATAGGGGCAGTTGTTGGAACAATAACGGGTGCCGACGCACCGGTTATAGACCATCACGTTCAAGCCTTCCTGGTCGTGCGTGGTGGCATTGACCGGGCAGACATTCTCGCAAGGGGCGGCTTCGCAATGCTGGCAGAGCATCGGCTGGTTGATGACCTGGATGGCGTCTTCCTTTTCCGGACTGCCGGTGAAGTAACGATCAATCCGAATCCAGCTCATCTCGCGCTTGTTGGCGACCTGCGACTTGCCGACAATGGGAATGTTGTTTTCGCTCTGGCAGGCGATCACACAGGAGGCGCAACCCACGCAGGCGCTCAAATCAATGGACATGCCCCACTGATGAACCCCCTGCTTCTTGAGTTCATCGAAAGGATTGGGGTAAAGCGGGTCAAACGACGGCGGCTTCTCCATGTCGAAGCCCTTGGCGAAATTGCCTTCAGGATGCTTGCCCTTGTAATCGCGGTACTCCGCCAGCGTGGATTCGCGGATGATGGGCCGGCCTTCCATGGTTCCATGATCCTGCGTGACCGAGAGGCTGTGCAGCTTGCCGGTGTCGGAGATTTTTGCACCGAGCGCGCAGTGAAGATTTTTCGAGGTGCGCAGGGCGTAGGCGTTGTAACCGGAGTTGCGGCCCACGCGGCCTGTCTGGGAGCGGCCATAACCCAAGGCCAGGGCGATGGTATTGTCCGCCTGTCCGGGTTGCGTCCACACCGGGCCTTCCACGGTGCGTCCATCGAGTTCAATCTTGGCCCACACTGCCTGAATGCGGTTGTTTTCCTTGCTGGGACTGAAAAGTCCCAGGTCCTTCGCGGTCTTGACGCTCATCAGGAAGACATTTTCCCAGGTCATCTTCGTGATGGGGTCGGGAAGTTCCTGCATCCAGCCGTTGTTGTTGAAACGGCCGTCGTCCATCTTGTAATCGCGGTGAAAAACCACTTCGAGATTGTCCTTGGACGGAGCAGTGACGGAAGCCGGGCCCGCGCCCGCAAAGGCCGCCGAAACGGCCTGGGCGTTCAAGGTGACATCCACCGGCTTGGCGGCGCTATCCGCAAGGTAACCGTCGTGGAGGAATTTTTTCCAGGCCTCGTCATCACCGCCGCCGACCGCGCGGAAAGTTTCGCGAACAATGTTATAGGGCGTGGTGTCGTCCAGGCCGGCAATGCGGGCGAGGACTTCGATTTCCGTCAATCCGCCGAAGAGCGGTTCGATGAGCGGTTGGATGGGAACGAGCGTGCCGTCAGCGGTGCGGGCATCGCCCCAAGACTCGAGGTAATGCGCGAGGGGAAGGCTCCAGCCGTTTTGCGGACATGATTCGTCCTCGTAATAACCGAGGCGGACAACTTGAAGCTTGGGGTTGCCCTGCAACTGCGGCCAGTTCAGTTCAGCGGGCGCATTGTAGGCCGGATTGCCGCCCAGCACGACGAGAGTGTCCACCGAACCGTCGCTCAACAACTTGCCGAGGTCGGCGATGGTGCCGGGAACGGGTTCCGGCGCGTCCTGGAAAATCACAGTCTTGCCGATGTTACCCAGCGCGGCGTTAAGGGCATTGGCGATCAAATGCACCATCGGCGGCTGGCGATAACCGGCCAAAATCAAGCCTTTGCCCGCATTGGCGACCAGGTCGGCGGCGCATTCATGAATCCAAGCCTTGTCGCCAGTGTAGGATTTGGCGAGTGATTGAACGGCATCGTCAGCCGCGCCCTTGCCGGTTTGCGAGAGGACTTCAACCGCGAGTTGCGCGGCGGCGGCGGGAACCAGGCTGGTCGCGAGGCGCAGGCGATGGTCCGCGTTCGCGCCGGTAAGAGTCATCAGACCCTCGATCGCATAAAGGCGGCTTACAGGGTCGCCCGAAGTTTGCGTGCGACGGCCAGCGGCGAACTGGCGGATATTGACATGCAGATTCTCCTCGCCGCCGATGAAATCAGAATCGAGGGCGACAATGACGCTGGCGGCATCAATCTTGAAATAAGGGGTGACGGGCTGGCCGAACGCTACGGTTGCGACCTGGCGCTGGATGTCGAAATCCACCGGCTCGTATTCGTGCCAGCGGGCCTGGGGAAACTTGTCGGTGATGATCTTGCGCAACCGCGCCCGCGAAGGGGAACTGCTCTGTTCGGCCAGAAAGGCGAGGCCCTTGCCGCCGTTCGCCGCCGCGCCGTCGGAGAATTTCTTCAGGAAGTCAACAACATCGTTACGGGTCTTGAGGTTGCCGTTCTGCATGAACCGCGTGGTGCGGTCGGGATCGTAAAGATTGAGAATGGAAGCCTGGGTGTAACGGTCGGTGCCGCCGTTGCTGTCGGGATGATGGGGGTTGCCTTCCAGCTTGGTGGGGCGGCCGTCGTTGGACTTGGCCAGCAAGGGAATGGCGGACCGGCGCGACGGCATGGCCGTGGCATAGAAGCGGGCCAGGCCATGGACGTAGCCCTCCGGCATTTTGGAAAAGGGATAGATGTTCTCGACCGGTTTGCGACAGCCGGTCAGGCCGAATCCGGCCAGCAGGCAGGAGGCGGACATCAATTTGACGAAATTGCGGCGCGTGACGGGGTCGGAAAGCTCGCTGGCCCCCGCCGGGAACTCGCGCTCGGCCCATTGGCGGAATTCGGGCGTGTCAGCGAGATCATCCAAGCTGCGCCAGTATCTCGGGCCGGTGTCGGGCACCGGGCAGGGAGGAGGAATGGTTTTCATCGGTGACAGGCGGAGCAGTTCTGGAGGGACTCGACCTTCCAATCGTGAACGAATTTCGTTCCGTTAACCTGCTGCTGCTCGGGGCTGGCCGGCTTCCAGTCCAGGTCGGTGATTTTATCGAGGGGCCGCAGCTTGGCGGCGGGGTTGCGATGGCATTCGAGGCAGAAGGCCATGCTCAGGGGTTTGGCCTGGGAAACTTCATCCATTTTGTTGATCTGGCCGTGGCACTCGACGCAACTGACGCCGCGGTTGACATGGACGGAATGGTTGAAGAAGACGTAATCCGGCAGCTTGTGAATCTGCACCCAGTGAATGGGGATGCCGGTGGCGTAGCTTTCGCGAACGACGGCGAGCTTGGGGTCGTCCTTGAGCACCTGGCTGTGGCAGTTCATGCAGACCGAACTGGCGGGGATGTTCGAATACCACGATTTCTCGACGGCATTATGGCAGTAACGGCAATCCATCCCCAACTGGTCGGCATGGATGGAGTGGGAGAAGGCGACCGGCTGGACGGGCATGTAGCCGACGTTCGCGTATTTGTTGGTCAGATAGTACCAGCAGCCGGCGGTCACCGCCGTGCCGGTGAGCACCGCGCCGACGATGATCATCAGCGGCAGACGGTTCGTCCACTTGGGGAAGATATCCGACATTTTTGCTTTTTTTGTTCAGCCAACCACAAAATCAGTCAGGGCCCAAAAGCCCGAAATCACCGCCCGGTCATGAAAGGAGCGATTTTTGCCATCAACCGGGCGGCGTCAATCTTTTTTACCAACAGCCTTCCGGTCACCGCGCAGGATGTTCACGTAAAACGAGGAGAGACGGCATCCTCTCCATCATCGATGGCCGAATTAAAACGTCCGCGCCCGCGCTTCGCAAGAAAGATTGTGAAATATTTCACGAATTAGGCCGGAGTAATGTTGGGCATAAGCAAAGTTGATTTTTGGGTTCCATCATTTTTTGTATGGCGGGGAGGGTAAAATTGACGGACACCCTTGACTTGGAAGGCCATGTCACGTATCCGTTACATCATCATGGCATCTAGCTTATCAAACATATCGGTCCGGGAATTGAAAAAGGCGGTGACGTTGCGTGTACGCATAGAGGCGTTGGAGCAGCAACTCGCGGCAATTCTTGGTGACGCAGCGCCCGCAGCGGCCGGTGGCCGCGGTGGCCGCAGAAAAATGAGTGCCTCGGCCCGCGCGAAAATCGGCGCCGCCCAACGTTTGCGCTGGGCAAAGCAGCGCAAGGGCGTCAAAGGCCCGAAAAAAGGCCGGCGCAAAATGAGCGCCTCGGCGCGCGCCAGGATCGCGGCCAGCGCGCGGGCGCGTTGGGCCAAGGTCAAGGCCCGGGGCGGCAGGACCCTCGCGGGTTAGGCCGCGGTCCCGTTCTACCGCACTTGGCAAACTCTTCGAAGCCGCGCTTCCTGAAGCGCGGGTGGGAGACCTTCATCCCCGCACGTCCCAATTTATGGATTTCATCCCAAGTTAATAATTTCCAGCCATTGGGCACTGATTTGACAGATTCGGACATTGGGAGAGTTGTCCTCGGCTCCCGCGGGAGGGTTTGGCCCACAGGTGGTTGCGTTGAATTGTGGCACAGGGCTTGCGTCAAATAGTGTCACCATGACTTTGCGCCTTGAACTTGGTCTTGCGGCGGGCATAGTCACGGCGGCATGACGCGCACCCATAAATTGCTCCGTGACTTGATAGCGCTGCCGAGCGTCAACAGCGCCTTTCTGCCGCCAAACCATCCCCTTGCCGGTGAGAAACGGGTTGCCGATTTCCTCGCCCAAGTTGCAAAAAATGCGGGAATGGAGGTCAGTTGGCAGAAGGTTTTTCCGGGCCGGTCGAACCTGCTGGCCTGGCTTTCGCCCGCAGGCCGGACGTTGCAACGCATCATGCTGGCGCCGCACATGGACACGGTTGGCGTGGCGGACGAGGGGCAATTTCGTCCGCGGTTGAAGGGTGGGCGGTTGCACGGCCGCGGCGCGTGCGACACCAAGGGCTCGGTGGCGGCGATGATGGCGGCGGTTTGCGAGGTGGCACTCAGCGGGCGGCGGCCGATGACGACCGAGATCATTTTTGCGGGTTTGGTGGATGAAGAGATGGCCCAGGGCGGATCGCGGGCGCTGGCGAAGGCGGGGCCGCGCGCGGATCTTGCGATTGTGGGGGAACCGACGCGTTTGCAGGTGGTGACCTGCCATAAAGGCGATTTGTGGCTGGAACTGGTCACGCACGGGCGGGCGGCGCATGGTTCCAAACCGGAGCTGGGGATCAACGCGGTACATGAAATGGCGCGGATTGTGGATTTGATGGAAACGAAGTATGCCGCGATGCTGCATGACCGGCGGCATCCGTTGTTGGGGCACGCCACGGTCAATGTGGGCACGATTGAAGGCGGCACGCAGACGAACATTGTTCCGGCCAGATGCGCGATCACGATTGATCGGCGGACACTGCCGGGGGAATCAGACGCGGGCGTGCGGCGCGAGATACTGCGGTTGCTGCGGCGGAATGGATTGAAGGCGGCGCTGGCAGCCACGAAAGCGGCGACGTGCCGGCCGCTGGAAACGAGGGCGGATTTGCCGCTCGTGAGGGAGCTTTTGCGTTGCGCCGGCCAGGCGCGACCGGCAGGAGTGGATTATTTTTGCGATGCGGCGGTGCTGGCCGCGGGCGGCACGCCGAGCGTGGTGTTCGGGCCGGGGGACATTGCGCAGGCGCACACGGACGATGAATGGATTTCCGTGGCGGCGCTTGAACGGGGCAAGAACATTCTGGTCAATTTCCTGAGAGCGCTTCCTTGAACCCCGCCGCCAACGATTTATGCTCGCCGAACCAACCGTTGAACCTCCCCGCATGACCGAAAACTCCCATCGAATGACGTTCTTCCGCCAGAGCGGCTGGATGATGATTGCGACCGTGGGCAGCGGCGTGCTGATGTTCCTGGTTCATTTTTGTTCCAAAAAAATGTCCAAGGAGGAGTACGCCTCGTTTGGGGCGCTAATTCAACTGATTAATTGGATGACGATTCCCGCGCTGGGTCTGCAGATGGCGTTCGCGCAGCAGACCTCTGCGGCGATTACCGACGCACGCCGGCACCAGCTGGTTGGAACCGTGCGGGCGGTGATGGGCGGGACCTTTTGCATCTGGCTGGCGATGGTGGTGGTGGCGGTCCTGGATCGCGACCAATTGCTGTCGGTGTTCAAGCTGAGCAGTTTTACCTCGTTGTGGCTGACGGTCGGAGTGGCGTTGATGATGCTCTGGCTGCCGATTTTTCAAGGATTGCTTCAAGGGCGGCAGAATTTTTTGTGGCTGGGTTGGGTGGCGATATTGAACGGCGCGGGCCGGTTGTGCCTGGGCGCTGCGATTGTGTTTCTGCTGCACGGGCAGGCCGCGGGGTTGATGCAGGGCGTGTTGCTGGGACTGGTGGCGGCGGTGGGCGCCGGGTTTTGGCAGAGCCGCGATTTGTTGAGGGGCACCGCTGCGCCGTTTGACTGGCGCCCGTGGCTGCGTCTGGTGATTCCTTTCACGATCGGCCTGGGCGCATACCAGTTCATCTTCAGCGCGGATGCCATTGTGGTGCAAAATTATCTTGGCGAAGGCGGCGAGGCGGCGCCTTACATTATTGGAGGCACGCTGGCGCGCGCGATTGTCGCCTTC
>DATMLG010000482.1:0-8367 GCA_035570675.1 Verrucomicrobiia bacterium
ATAGTGGCGGGGGAAAATGAAATTGGGCGCTCAGGCGGTGGAGAAATCGACGTTGGGCACGTCCTTGACGGAAGGCGGGACGCTGAAGAAGTCGCCCTCGGGTTTGAAGCTGAACATTTGCGCGATGAGATTGGAGGGGAAGGACTCGCATTTGTTGCGGTAGTCGCGGACGTTGCCGTTGTAAAAGCGGCGCGCGGCCTGGATGCGGTCCTCGGTGTTGACGAGTTCCTTCTGGAGCTGGAGGAAGTTGGTGTCGGCCTTGAGCTGGGGATAATTTTCGACGACAGCGAACATTTGCTGGAGGGCGGCGACGAGCTGGGTTTCATCGCGCGACTGGTCGGCGACGGGGCCGTTGTTGGCGGCGCAGCGGTTGCGGAGCGCGGTGACGTTTTCGAACACGGCGCGTTCGTGGGCGGCGTAGCCCTTGACGGCGGCAACGAGGTTGGGGATGAGGTCGTAGCGGCGCTTGAGTTCGGTGTCCACGTCGCTCCAGGAGACGCGGATGTAATTGCGCAAGCTGACGAGGGCATTGTATTGCGCAACGAAGAAAATGATCGGGAGCAGGATGACCGCGGCGATGATGATGAGCGGGATCATTGGCTGGTGAAGAGGTATTCGGGCAGACGCGCGCGGATTTCCACGAGCCGCTGGAGATCGTTTTCGATTTCCTCGACGGAAATGCGGGTATTGAAGGCGAGGGCAATCACCTGGTTTTCGATTTCGACGCTGAGATCCTTGTTGGCAAGGAGATACTCGATCATGTTCGCATTGCAGACGTCGTAGGCGAATTTTTTGTCGGGCGAACGGACGCAAAAGGTCTGGGAGAATTCGGCGGACTCAAACTTGATGGCCTGGTAGCCGAAGACCTCGGCGATTTTTGTGAAGATGCCCTCGCGCCGGATGGTGAGGCCGGGAAACAAGGCCGGGAGGGTGAGAATGAGAAAGGAAAACCAGTGATGCTGGGTTTGAGAGTTCCCGTGGGCGTCGGTGGAATGGGTTTCGTAATGGTAATCGAAAGCAACCACCTGGTTCTGCCGGTAGGTTCCGGAAAGGATGTTGGTGGCGTAACGGTTGTCGCCCTTGTCCAGTTCCTTGAGAAAGGAGTAGGCGTCCGCAAAGGTGTAGTGCTCGCCGGCGTCGAAACTCAAATTCAGCCGTCGCGCGAGGTCGATCAATCCTTCCCGGCGCTTCTGGGCCTGGATATTATTGTAAATCGCGCCGACGACCACGCCGACAATCACCAGAAGAATAATTATGGGCATTCCACTCATCGAGATCAGGGTTGATGATTAGGCACGCTGTTTTTTAAACCAAAGCCGGGCGGCGGGCCATTACAAACTGGCAGGTTTTCTGTACTGCAGTGCACTCAAAAAGACTTCACGGGAAAGCGGCGGCCCGGGTAGAATCCGCGCATGAAAATCCTGATCACGACGACTTCGTTTCAAGACACGCCGGGCGCCCATCACGATTTGCTGGCGAAGACCGGCTGGGAACTCATCACCGCGCGCGGGCCGTTGAACGAGGCGGACACGCTGGCGCTGGTGGGCGACGTGGACGGGTATATTTGCGGCGACGATGCCATTACGCGGAAGGTGCTGGAAAAGGCGCGGCCAAAGCTGCGGGTGCTGAGCAAGTACGGGATCGGCGTGGACAAGATTGACGTGAAGGCGGCGACGGAATTCGGGATTCCGGTGCTGTTCACGCCGGGCGTCAATCATACGACCGTGGCGGAGCACACATTTCTGCTGCTGCTGGCTTTGGAGAAGAATCTGATGTTCCACACGGACTCGACGCGGAGCGGCGGCTGGAAGCGCAAGACGGGGCATGAGCTTTTTGAGAAGACGATTGGCATCGTCGGGCTGGGGCGGATTGGGAAGGAAGTGGCGATACGGGCGAAGGCGTTTGGGATGGCGTCGGTGGGTTTTGATGTTTATTGGGACGAAAAGTTCGCGACGGAAAACGGCGTGAAGCGCGCGGCGACGCTGGACGAACTGCTGGCGGTGTCGGATTATATTTCTTTGCACACGAACCTGACGCCGGAGACGCGCGACATGATCAGCGCGAAAAGTTTTGCGAAGATGAAGAAGGGCGTAATCATCTTGAACTGCGCGCGCGGGGAGATTGTGAACACGAACGACATGGTGGAGGCGTTGCAATCCGGGCGCGTGGCGGGTTACGGCGCGGACGTGCTGGAACAGGAACCGCCGCCGGCAGACCATCCGCTGTTGAAGTTGCCGAACGTGGTGATCACACCGCACATCGCTTCGCGGACGTATGAAAGCGTGGTGCGGCAGGCGACGACGAGCGTTAAGAATCTTATTCTCGCGATGAACGGAGAGAAACCGATTGCGCAGGTGAACCCGGAAGTGAAGGTGGGGAAGGTTTAGATAAAAGAATTTATGACAGCAGAACAACTCATTCAAGAAGGCCGCGCATTACAGAGGCCATGCTTCTTTCTGCGCACCGAGATTTCCGGGGAGGTTGCGGCGATTTGGCATGAACAAGATGACGATGAAATAGAAGAGACAGGACATCGTTGTTGGTTAACAGTTGACTCCCGCTTTGTTCCTGGTCTGCCAGCATCGCTGAGCGGCTACTTCAGCATTTTCACTAACGAAGAAGATTGCGAAAGTGGCATAGTCGATTTTTCCAAAGAAAAACCGAAACGCGATGGAGTTGAATTATACGCTCATGCCGCCTCCGTGATTCCACCGCTAGATGCTGTCATTGCACGTGGATCCACTGCAATTGATGAATGGTTATTGGCCAACAATCGGCAGCGCAACGAGCGTTACAATGACAACTTTAAGGACAAAGAGATGACCGAGGCGTACGGGAAGATTTGGACCAGCGAGTATCCGCTCTATTTCGAGTCAGATGTATACGCCATTCTTGGCGGCTGGCATTGGCCCGGCCAAGACAATGATTGGCATGATTTGATCGATGAACATCTGATGGTTTTAACAATTCGAGACTCCGAGCCGTGGGTCGAAGCTTGGCGGATGCGGAATGGAGGGTTTAAAGTTATTCAAAGGATAACTTAAAAAACGACGCGGACAGAGACGGATGATCGACGACGAAAAGTTTTTGGAACAGTTTGAGACGGCGTCGCTGCCGCTGGAAGAATGGCATCACAAGCAGCACATCAAGGTGGCGTATTTGTATTTGCGGCGGTTTCCGTTTGAAACGGCAAGGGTCCGGATGCGGGAGGGCGTCAAGGCGTTTAATGCCGCCAAGAAGATACCGGAGGCGATTGACCGGGGCTATCACGAGACGATGACGCAGGCGTGGATGCATCTGGTTTATTTCACGCTGTGCGAATACGGGCCGGCCGAAAGCGCGGAGGCGTTTTACGAGCAAAGCCCGCAGTTGCAGCAGAAGAAAATTCTCCGGTTCTTTTATACGAAGGAGCGGTTTACGTCGGCGGAGGCCAAGGCCGGGTTTTTGGAGCCGGACATCATTCCGTTTCCGCGGAGCAAGAAGACGTTTGCGCCGTGAATGGGGAATTGTTTCGCGCGAAGAACAAAAAGGAGGCGAAGGCAGGCGGAGCCTGCACCCAATATGAAAACAGCGTCGGATGCTTAAGCAATTCGACCCCGGCCTCCGCTTCGGGTCAACTTGGCGCAAGGGGTTAATTTTCAATCCTGAAAGGATTGGAATCACTCAGCCCAGGGTTGCGAGGCACGAGCTACCCTCGGTAAACGCCCAAATGATTCATCAACCCTGAAAGGGTTGAATCGAATCCGTATCTTACGCATCATGTCCGCATGCCGCAGTCATTGGCGAAAATTTTGGTCCATACGGTTTTCTCCACCAAAGAGCGCCGGCCGTTCTTACGCGATGTGGTTCTCCGCGATGAATTGTATCGTTATCTGGGCGGCATTTTGACAAATCTCGATTGTCAGCCGGTCATTGTGGGCGGAGTTGAGGATCACGTTCATGTTTTATGCGCATTATCACGAACATGCCAGGCAGCGGAGATGGTGAAGGAGGTCAAGCGCGGGTCGTCGGTTTGGTTGAAGGCCAAGGGGCCGGAGTGGTCCGATTTCGCGTGGCAAAACGGGTACGGAGTTTTTTCGATCGGATTTTCACAAATTGAAACGGTGCGAAATTATATTGCCGGACAGGAGGAACATCATCGCAAGGTTTCATTTCAGGAGGAGTTTCGGGAGTTGTTGCGGCGATACGAGGTGGAATTTGACGAGAGGTATGTTTGGGATTGATTCAACCCTTTCAGGGTTGGGGAATTATTGGGATTGATACCCAGGGTAGGCCCTCTGGGAATCGGGCCAACCCTGGGCTGAATGATTGCAATCCTTTCAGGATTGCTCGAACAAAACCTGAGCCAAAGACGTTAGAAGCCGTCTCGGAATCGGACCAACCCTGGGCTGAGTGATTCCAATCCTTTCAGGATTGCCCAGACAAGACGGGAGTCAAAGAGGGGTTACCACGAAAGCAAGGGTTGATGTCAAAACGGTTCGGTTCGACAGTTGAGACACAAGAATGAAAACAGAGACGTCGGAACCCGCGTCCGCGGGATTTGATGCCGCACCAGTTCCATTTTTGGGGGAAGGTTTGCAATCTTTCGGTATGGCGGGAGCAAAACGGTCATTGAGTGTCCGGGGAGGGTCTGGGTAAAATCAGAATTCACATATGCCTGAGACTTATTACATCGTTCCAAAGGAAAAACATGATGCGCTGGTGAAGAAGGCGTATCTGGCGCGCGGATACACGGCGGAGGAAGCGGCGGCGGGCGCGCGGTTTTGCTCGAGCGCGTCGTATTACGGCATCCGCACGCACAACGCGATCAAGGCGCTGCACCTGGATGAATTGTTCGGCAGCAAGGTGGGCCGCTGGAAGCCGGGCGCGAAAATTGAGAAGCTGCCGTCGCGGTTCGCCGCCGCGGAGATCTGGAACGGGCATTGCAAGCTCGGCCAGGCGGTGGCCTACGAGGCGATGGACACGTGCATGCGGCTGGCGGACAAATACGGCGTGGGGATGGTGAGCGTGGACAACGCGACGCATTATCTCTGGGGCGGCGGTTACGTGATGGACGCGGCGTTGAAGGGTTACATCGCTTACACGAATTGCACGTCGGCGACGTCCGAAGTGGTGCCGTTCGGCGGCAAAACACCGACGATGGGGACGAACCCGCATTCGTGGGGATTTCCGACGCAGGAAGCCATCGGTTTTCCGATCGTGGTGGACTGGGCGACATCGACAGTGGCGATGGGCCGGGTGCAGGTGCTCAAGCGCGAGGGCAAAAAACTGCCGCCCGGCAGCGCGGTGGACGCGGAGGGCCGGGAGACGGATGATCCGAACAAGGTAGTGGCGTTGATGCCGTTCGGCGCGCACAAGGGCTACGGCCTGGGATTGATTGACGAGCTGTACGCGGCGTACATCGGCGGTTCACTGCCGGAAATCCGGGGCACGTCGCGCGGGGACGCGGACGAGAAGCGGGGTTCGACGTTTTTCTTCCAAGTGATGCATCCGGAGGCGGTGCGGGGAAATGATTTTGCGAAGGGCCGGTCGCAGGCGCAGAACGTGAAGGCGGTGATTGCGGACATCCTGGGCCATGGCAATGAAAAATGCATGCTGCCGGGCCAACCGGAGGCGCGGAACGGCGAGTTGTCCAAGAAACACAGCGGGTTGCTGTTCACGAAGGCAGAGATGGAGGAATTAATTCATCTGGCGCAGGAGGCGGGCGAGTCGGGGTGGGAGCTGGGGGAATTCAAGGTCGCGCAAGTTTGAACCCAGGCAGAGCTTGGACCTCTTATTACTGGGAGACATGAATTCCACGAATCGCCACGAAGAGGGGCAGAAATAATTTGCCACAGACCTGCCGCGACGGGCGCGAGCACGGCGGGTTGCACCGATTTCACAGATAAGAAGGCAATGAGTGAGAAAGAGACTTAGCGAGACGATCACGGTGCTTTTGCTTTGGCCGGGTCCTTGTGAATCCGGAGGCGCTGGCCATTCCAACTCGGCTTGTCTAAGGTCACCGTCTGCCATGGCCATGCAGATGACGTAACGGAATCTTGATTGTTATCGTTGTTTATGAACCTACACACCAATCCCTGATAGGAAAACGTGCAGTCAGGTTGCGAAAGAGATACGGTCGGTTCATACTCGTAATAATGGCATTTCCGTGATTCACCCATCGGACCCCAAGCGGGAATGATGAAAAGGCCGTTTGTATCTGTAATCGCGGTCCCGGTATGAAAATTCACCAAGTCTGGATTGTGGTCGTTTTCAGTTCGTCGGATTGAATTCCATGTAACTTGAACTTTTACCCCATCAACTGGTTGCCCGGTATCGGCATCGACTATTACTCCTGAGACCTCCGGACTCCGGTAGTAAATGGTGGCGTTGGGAGTGAACAGGCTGCAAGAAGCGGTCGCGAGCAACAAGAACGAGACCAAAGAGGTACGCACAACAGCCCCGGCGCGTCGTTCGGGGAATTTCCGTGGTTCCTGCATGAATGCAGGAGAGCAAAATCCGATAATTCAATCAAGCCAGATAGCCGAGATGTTGGCGCACTTTTTATGGTTGGATTTGACAAACGGCAGGTCGTGGTGGAGAAGACGGGCGCGGTGAGCCGCCTTCGCCAAGGCTTCGGCGCCCAAGACGGTGGAGGCGAGGATGGAAAGAGGAGGACGACCTGACGAAGTTGGGTCGGAACAGACAATCTAAAAAAGCGTGAGCCGTGAGCGGTAAGCAGCAAAAAACGCCGGCGCAAAGTTCCATGACGACTGATAAAAATAGCTTGGGGCGGTCCTTCCTGACTGACAATGGGCGCGGGTTGCCAGGATTTTGCGAAGGTAGTCATCTGCAAATAATATGTCATCGCAAGCTGCTGATTTCTCGCCGGTTAGGACCATTTTACACGTTTTTCACCCCATTTCTCACCCATAAGAGTTTGATTTCTCGCCGGTTACAACAAAACGACCGTTTAATTAAACGGGACTATGCACTTCACAAATAATGATAAAACCTCCGGAAGCCGAGCGCGGGAACGCTCTTTTTCAGCGCGGCTTTTTGCCTGCGCTATGCCCTTGATTGCTCGCTTTCGGCGTGGCGGACTTCCAGTTGGCAGGGGGCTTGACCAGCATGGCCCGGCGCAACGCTTCTCGCGGCTCAAGGTTAACTTTCAACGGCTGTTTGGACTGCTTTTCCACGGGCGAAGCATGGCAGGATGGAGCGAGAAAACAAGCCTGTATCGCATCTGGTGGAAAGACGGCACTTCCCGGCTCGTTTCATTTCCACAGAAAGTCTGGCATGAGGATGGCGCCTCTGATTTCGCCGCGATAATTAAACTCTGAATCCCCAACATGAGGCTCAATCAATTCAACAACCAAGTCCAAGGAGAGTTGTGTATTGAAGGCATCATGCCGGACAATCGCCAATACGCGCCCCTCTTCCAGCTTCAAGATTCCAATTGTTTCAACCATCCTGCCGGATGGATGAATCAGCTTTATGGAAATCTTTTGACCGGCTTTCATACGTTGACTTTTGGCATATTTTCACATCCAATACCGCCTGACAATAACTTTAGCGCGGCGGTAAGGGTCACACAGAAAACTGCGAATCTTCGGAGAGACCTTAACCGAGTTGACGCCCCATCGGGCGCGGCTTGGTGCATTCTCTCCAAGGGGCTTCGCAGTCCCTCTGTGTGGGTGCGTCAGGTTCGCGCCTTTTTCCTGCTATGCGCCTCAACCGAAAGTGAAACGCTTATGAAACGCATAGTTGTTTTCCTGTTGATTACCACTTGTGTCGGACTCTTAAATTCCGAGTGTCAGACGGCATTGGACTTGATGTTCACCAACAAAGTGGTGTCGTTTACCAACCTGCAAGGGGATCATTTTACTTCAGCGGAACTGGTCGAAGCCGATGCAACTCAGGTCGTATTCAAGACGAACGATATTTTTGGAGCGGTGAAATTCACTGATTTGTCCAAGGAAACACTTGCGCTGATTGGTATACCAGAATCCAGGCTTTATCTGGAGCGTGAGCTTGAGATTCAAAAAGAGCAGGCCTCCGCAAACCAGCGGGCGATATTGAAGCAGGAGCAGGACGCTTTAAATGATTCGTCAAAACTGACATCCGCAAGAATCAGTTCCGTTATCAGCAAGAATTACAACCCGATATATGGCTGGCTTCAATATTGCAACATCTCATTTGATAATGGGGCGGCCGGAACCTGTTTCATCGCCAAGCTTCCAAGCTCGGTTCAGGAATATATCGACAAAAAATCCGCCTTGGCGCAGAGCATCGACACACTGAACAATCAGATTGATGTTGCCACTGGAAAAATATCCTCGCAGGCGGCCAGCATCAGGCAGGCCCAATATCAGAATGACCGCAATT
>DATMLG010000483.1:0-5221 GCA_035570675.1 Verrucomicrobiia bacterium
GGCGTTCAAATTAAAAACCCCCTCCCGTGGGAGGGGGAAGGGGGAGGGGTCTCACCGGCAAAATGCAGCCAGGCGTCGTCACGGCGCCTTCTCAAAACCCACTCTTACAACAACGTGGTAACCTTCGTCATGAACTCATGGAAATCGTACCCCACCAGAACCGCGCCGGTGATGGCCAGAATCGGACTCCACCAAAGCATTGGTATGTAAAGCAGGTCGTGCGATCTCTTCTTGTTCGCGCCCCCCTTTTTTTTGCCGCCATACAAAAGCCCGCCGACCACCAGGCAGACCGCCGCGGCGCACAATGCGGCCAGGCCGCCCACCCACATGTGTTGAAATGAGTAATGCGGTCCAAACTTCGCATCCGCCAGGCTTTGCGCTTCCCAAAATGCGCCCAAAACGAAAACCAGAACCAGTATTCCAAGACCACGCCAGAGGCTCATATTATTCCTTCAGTTTCAGTGTTGTTTGCTCGCGCCGCATTAAACGACATCCCAATATTAAAATACGGCCATCGAACAAGGAGCATGGCAAATGCCATGCAATCCCCGGCCTGCCGGGCGCAAATTGCCCATCTCCCCCTTCAATTCCCCGCCTGAATTGTGCCCCTCCGAAGCCCCGTAAGCGCGAAACACCTGTAGTGCCCCCTATCTTAAAAGTTTTTTAATTTCCGTGCTGACACTGTCCCGGTCTTGAGGACACTAGAAGCCATCTCATAAATGGGAGCAGATGGCGCGGTGAGAGATTTTGCCCACCCGCAAGGCGTGAGGAGGGAGCATCCCCGCAGGGGGCTGTGACCGACGAACAACGAAGCGGGTGGGCAAAAGATCCACCGCTCGGAAGGATTTTCCTTTCTACTGCCCTAATATGCGTTGCCTTCACCCTTATTCGATTTACGCCGCTGCGGGCATTTATGAGATGGCTTCTAAGACGCGCGAACGGCGCAACCATGAATACCGTTCAATTCCGCACTCACTCGCGCTTCTTCACCCTGAACCCGCTCGCCTCCGCCAGCTTCCCCATCTCCCCGCCCCAAAACAATTCCCGATACTCCTCCGTCTCCAGCAGATGATGCTTCACCTCCGCGTCCTCTCGCTTGATCAAATATTTCAGCTCCTCCAGATCATTCGACCACTTCACCCCGTTGAAAAATTCCGCGCCCTCGAACTGCGTCTTGTAAAGCGCGTTCCGGTTGTAGCACGAACCCAGATACATGAACGCAAATCCCCGCTTCGCAAAAAAATCCACCGCCGACGTCATCATGAACATCCCCAGGTTCCGGCTGTAATATTTCAAATCGTAGAACGCGTAATAATAATACGCCATCCGCTCCCCCTCCAGATACAGCGTCGCCGTGCCGATCTCCGCCGACGTCTTCGCGTCCTTGAACACCAGCACGTGCGACGTTATTTTCCCGCTAAACAGCGAGTCCAGCCGCTCGTAGCTCATCGTATCCTTGCCGAATTTGATGTCCGCGTAGGTCTTGTAAAACTCCCGCCGCTCCTCCGTGTATTCAAATTCCCCGCGCGTCTGCAGCGCGGCCACGATGCCTTCGCCCTTCCGCAAAATCCGCCGGTTCTCCGATGACACCCGGTACTGCGCGAGATTCACCCGCACATGCCGGCACAGGTAATACCGGTCCATGTCCCGCGATGACGGCAGAAAACCTTCCCGAAAAAAATCACCCGGTGTCTCACCGTCCTCGGGAATTCCCCAGATGGCGTACGGAAAAATATAATGGGGGTAATCCGCCTTGTGCTCCGAGAACAGCAGCTTCATACCACCTCGTCTTCATTCAAATAAATCCGCGGCAACCGCGTCCGCCAGCCCGCCAGCACATCATACGAAACCGAGTTTTTCCATTGCGCCACTTCATGCACGGAAATTTCCTCGTTGCCCTGCCGGCCCATGATCACCACTTCATCCCACATGCCCGCTTCCGGAATGTCCGTGATATCCACCGTGATGGCGTCCATCGCCACGCCGCCCACCAATGGCGCCCGCCGACCGGCCGCCAGCACGCAACCCGTGTTGCGCACCCGCGGAAAATTATCGCCGTAACCCACCGGAATCACCGCAATCCGTCGCGGCCCCGGCGCTTCGTAACGCATCCCGTAACCCACCAGGTCGCCCTTCTCCAAATGTTGAATTGCGGCGATGCGCGCCTTCACCGTCATCACCGGCTCCAGCCCCGCAATCCGCCGGCACACCTTCGAGGGATACACCCCGAATTGCAGCATCCCCAGCCGCACCATGTCAAAATGTGCCTGCGGCAAATCCAGAAAACCGCCGCTGTTGCACAAGTGCCGGTATTTCACCCGCACGCCCTTCGCCTCAAGTTGCGCCAGCACTTCGTTGAAACGCGTGAGTTGCAGCAGCGCGAAAGTCTTGTCCTTCTCGTCCGACATCGAGAAATGGCTCAGCACCCCTTCCAACGCCAGCGATTTCGTCGCGACAATCATCTCCGCCAGCTTCGCCGCCTCGGACCAACGCACGCCGTAGCGGTTCATGCCTGTGTTCACCTTCAAATGCACCGGCACGCGACGGTCCATCCGCGCCGCCGCTTCGCCGAGTTTTTCCACGCCTTGAAGGTCATTGACGCAACACGTCAGCCGATGCTCGATGCACCACGGCAATTCCGCCTCCTGCCGTTCGCCCAGCAAAATGATCGGCGACATGATGCCCCGCTGCCGCAACGCCATTCCTTCGTCCAGTGAACTCAGCGCCAGAAATGCCGCGCCATTTTCCACCGCCGTCCGCGCCACCCGCAACGCCCCGTGCCCGTAGGCGTCGTCCTTCACTACCGACAGCCACTGCACGCCGCGCGGTTTGTCCAGGTTGATGATTTCAAAATTCCTTTTGAGCTGGCCCAGGTCGACCTCGATCCACGCCGGACGGTGTGGCCGCTCAAGGCCCACGCCCTCCGCTTTCTTTTCCGTTCCCAAATCGGGCAGGATCGCGCTGCTCATGTTCTGATGGATGCAGTAACTCGACCGGCGTGTCGCGCTCAACCTTGCTTCAGGGCCGGTCCCAAAAAATTTCTTTCCGAATCTGACGTGAAGATGGCGACCCGGACGCGTCGTGTCAATTTCAACCGCCAAAATCTAAATCCGTACTTGTTGGCGGTTTAAGAAAAGATCGGGCCGCGATGACTTCCTGCTGCCCGTGTGCGGGCGGGGTTGGCAGGGCGGCGTTGCTGCGCCGCCTTGGAGTCGCCTGCTTGGCCGCAACCCGAAGGGTTGCCAGAAATTAGCCGGGGGTTGAGGTCCGCCGATACCCCCGGTGTCGTTCCAAATCAAATCTGCATCCTGAAAGGATGCCAGAACCTGTTGGCATCCAAGATTCCGATAATTTCCCAAAACTTTTGTTTGAAATCCGTCCCGCATGGCCTATTTTAGATGCGCTACGCGTTCGGCGTTTCAATGTCGGTTCCTCATTCCGGACGGTATGTAGCGTTAGCGGAGAGTCCCTGCCTACATCCATTAGTTGTGTCCTGCGCCCTTATGGGCCACTTTATGTGGTATTTTCCCTTTACAGGGGCCCACTAATAGTATTTGGTAAGGAAAATCATGTATCTGAAGAATTTAACGGTGCTTGGCTTCAAATCGTTCGCCGATAAAACGAGCCTCGATTTCCAGCCCGGCGTGACCGCCATCGTCGGCCCCAACGGCTGCGGCAAGTCCAACGTCTCCGACGCCATCCGTTGGGTCCTCGGCGAACAATCCGCCAAGGCCCTCCGCGGCGGCGAAATGGCTGACGTCATCTTCAATGGCACCGATGGCCGCAAACCCATCGGCATGGCCGAAGTGTCCCTCACCATCGGCGGCGTGGATGACGAGCATCTGAGCGCCGCGGGCGTCGAAGTTTCCTACAACGAAGTCACGGTCACGCGCCGCGTCTTCCGCGACGGCGGCAGCGAATATTTCATCAACAAGACCCCTTGCCGCCTCAAGGACGTGCAGCAGCTTTTCATGGGCACCGGCGTCGGCCGCACGAGCTACAGCATCATGGCTCAGGGCAACATCACCCAGATTCTCTCCAGCAAGCCCGAGGACCGCCGCATGATCTTCGAGGAAGCCGCCGGCATCACCAAGTTCAAGTCCCAGAAAAAAGAGGCCCTCCGCAAGCTCGAATACACCGACCAGAACCTGCTCCGCGTCGCCGACCTCATCCGCGAGGTGAAACGCCAGATCGGCTCGCTCCAGCGCCAGGCCGGCAAGGCCCGCCGTTACAAGCAGCTCATGCAGGAGTTGCAGCATCTCGATACCCAGCTCGCGCGTCATCATTTCGACGTCCTCCAATCCGAAATCAAGGAACGCCAGACCGCCGCCGAACAATTCCGCGTCGAGATCGAGGACATCTCGGAAAATGTTTTGCGGCGCGAGGATGAAATCACCCAGTTGCGCGCGCAGCTTTCCGAACTGGAACATGAAATCGGCCACGCGCAGCAACGCGGCCTGGAGCTCAAGGGCCACGCCGACCGCCACGAAAGCAGCATCCAGTTCAACGAAGAACGCCTCGGTGAACTCGCTGCCCAGAACGCCAAGGCGCTCAGCGATATTTCCCAGGCCGAAGAACGTCACCTCGCCGCCGGGCAGGAACTCGCCGCGCTCACGGAACGTCTGGCTGCTTCCGAGGCCGCGCTCGAACAGCATCGTCAGGCCCTCCAAACCCGTCAGGACGCCTTGCAAACCATCGAGGCAGAATTGCGCCGTTTGCAGGAACAGCAGCGCACGGCCCAGTCCGATGCCTTTGCCCACGCCCAGCATCTCACCCGCGCCCGCAACGAAATCAACGCCCTGGATTTGCAGAAGCAGGGTAACATCGTCCGTCTCGAAAAACTTTCCTCCGAAAAAATCCAGCTTGAGGAGGAACGCACCCAGCTAGAAGTCCGCCTCCGCGAATCCACCGCCCACGTCGAGGCCGAGCAGCTCGACGCCCAAAACCAGCACGGCACCGTCGAGCAACGTCAGGCCCGTCTGCGCGAAATCCAGCAGGAACTCGTCCGCCTCACGCAGGAACTGGACGGTCGCCTGCAACAACAGGCCGAGCAGCGCTCGCGCCTGAACGTGCTCGAACAATTGCAATCGGAGCACGAGGGGTTCAGCGCCGGCGCCCTCGCCGCGCTCAAGAATGCCGAGCAGGTCCTCGGTTCGCTCGCCGATAAAATCCGCGTTCCGGATCAGTACATTACCGCCATCGAAACCGCCCTCGGCCATCA
>DATMLG010000484.1:0-27967 GCA_035570675.1 Verrucomicrobiia bacterium
CCGATCCACAGGCAACCGTCGCCATCTTCGCACAAGGCCGTGATGTGCACCGGATTGTTTGTGGAGGAAACGGGCAGTTTGACCCCGGTAAATTTGACGCCGTCGAACCGGACCAGTCCCGCGCTGGTGCCGGCCCAGAGAAACCCGTCGCGTGTCTGGATGACCGCCGTCACCGAGTCGGACGGCAGGCCGCCATCCGCGCTGTGCCAGCTGCGAACCGTGCCCGCTGTTTCCGCCAGATCAAAATCAGCGCCGCCGGACCGGTCCAGAAAAAACGCAGGCCCTGCCAGGCAAACAACCACAAAAATATAAAATCTTCGTGTCAACGTATGGTTCATCTTAATCCACGCACCCTTCGCGTAAAGTGCTGTTTGCCGCCGGAAGGCCGGCCATCATTTCCGGCTGACGCGGTTATTTCAATGCCCGGACGACCTGTTCCCGCGCCGTCCCGCGTCTCAAGCACGGCGGAACGGAAAAAGTTCGTCATGGAATTGGGCGGCAAGCCGGCATTATGTGTCATTTTGAAATTGCCCGAACGTGGCCATTTCATGCCACAGGACTTTTTGTTTCAGATCTGCCATTCTTCCCGATTAATTGCGCATCAGGACAAGTCTTGAAAAGAAATTGCTTCAGGCCTTTGGGAAAGATCCATTGTGGGGAATTGAATGGTGGTCACATGAGCCAAACCAGGCGCCCATTTTTTTCTGTTCGCCATGTTTTTCCTGGTGAACGCGAATATTCCGGTTTCCGCCTTTTCAATTTTTCGCCTGGCCAGCCCTTGAAATGCTGGCGGCAGTGCCTCTGATGGATCAAGCCGCCTGAGAGACGCGCCGATGCTATTTTATTTCCAAAACTGTCATTTTCGCAGATGTTGTGATCGACAATCAACCATTATGGCGGGCTTTCAAGCCACAAATCCGAGGAAACCGCATCAGAAATGAAGCCGTCCCGTTCCAAGCGTTCGTCCCGGTCCGCCGCTTCGGCGGCAGCTTCCCCGGTTCAGATGTCCCGGACCAGGCGCTGGTTTTTTCGTCTGGCCACAATGGTGGTGGTGCCACTGCTGTTCCTGTTGCTTTTGGAGGCGGGTTTGCGTTTGGCCGGGCTTGGACATCCCATGTCCTTTTTTCTGCCGATGCAAATCAATGGAAAGGACTGCTTGATTGAAAATGATCGTTTCGGCTGGCGATTTTTTGGCCCGGAAATGGCGCGCACACCGTTTCCCTTCGTCATCCCCAAAGTCAAACCGCCTGATACGATCCGCATCTTCGTCTTCGGTGAGTCAGCCGCGTTTGGCGATCCTCAGCCAGAATTCGGGCTCTGCCGGGTTTTGAAGTCCCTGCTGGAGGAACGCCATCCCGACAAACATTTTGAAGTGGTCAATACGGCAATGACCGCCATCAATTCCCACGTCATCCTGCCCATTGCCAGGGATTGCGCCGCGCAGAACGGCGACTTTTGGGTAATCTACATGGGCAACAATGAAGTTGTGGGGCCTTATGGCGCGGGGACGGTCTTCGGCGCGAAAGCGCCCAATCTGGACTTGGTCCGGATTGCTGTGGCCTTCAAGGCCACGCGGATCGGACAACTGTTTGGAAACTTGGTCCGCGATGCTCAAAAGCGGCCCGTCAACCAAAGCGAATGGGGCGGAATGGTCATGTTCGAGCGCAACCATGTCCGCCAGGACGACCCGCGCATGTCCACCGTTTATGCCAGCTTTGAGCACAATCTGAACGACATCATTGACGCCGGCCTTGGTGGCGGCGCAAAAGTTTTGGTCAGCACCGTGGCCCGTAATCTTAAAGATTGCGGGCCCTTTGCGTCAGATCATGGGCCGGGCCTGTCGGCCGAAGAATTGTCCGCGTGGGACAATCTCCAGCAGGCAGGGATTCGGGCGCAACAGGAGGGGCGTACGGCGGATGCAATCGGTTCCTTTCAGCAAGCGATCAAGATTGACGGTGCGTATGCTGAAACGCACTTTCGCCTGGGCCAATGCCTGCTGACGACGGGCCAGGATGCAGAGGCTTTGCGTCAATTTGAACTGGCCTGCGATCAGGACACGCTCCGGTTCCGCGCGGACAGCCGGATCAACGGCATCATCCGGCACGTCGCGACCAACCGGGGACGGGAGGATGTGCAAGTGGTTGATTCCGAGGCCGCCATCGCCGGACAAAGCCCGCATGGATTGCCCGGCGAGGAATTTCTCTACGAGCATGTCCACCTGAACTTCGAAGGCAACTACCTTGTGGCACGCGCCCTGGCGGAACAAATCGGGCAGGCATTGCCTGGCGGTTCCGGACATCCCTGGCCTACGGAGGCTGATTGCGCCCGTCGCCTGGGATGGAACGATTTCACGCGACGCAAGGGGGAAACGGAGATTCTTAGCCGCCTTACCAATCCTCCCTTCGATGAGCAAGCCAACCACGAGCAACAGTATCAGCGTTTGCTCCGGCAAATCGAACAGCTTCAACCCGCAATGCTTCCCGATTCCCTGCGCCAGGAAGAAATCAGCACCAAAGCGGCGGCTGATGCCGCGCCCGATGACTGGATTCTCCAGAAGAATCTCGCAAACCTCCAGCGGCAGACCGGGGAGGTTGCGGGCACGGTTGAATCATTGCAACATGTGGTGCATTTGCTTCCCCAGGATCCGGACGCCTGGCAGGAGCTGGGATTGGCGTTGGAGGCAGCGAAGCGCGACGATGAAGCCGTTTTGGCCTTTCAACAAGCCAACCGGTTGGATCCGGAATCAGTATTGAGCATGAACAGTCTGGGTGAACTGTATGCGCGTGAAGGCAAAACCGAACAAGCCGCGCAAGAATTTCAAAAGGTATTGCGCGTAAAATCGTACTGGGGCCCGGCCCATTTGGGACTGGGCAAAGCCCTTGAGGCCATGGGCAAAACCGAGGAGGCAAACAAAGAATTTGAAGAAGCGCTAAAAAACCGGATCAGAAGCCCCGAGTCTTTTAACACTCTGGCAACGTTTTCATTTTCCCGGGGCTGGTACGGCGCTGCCGTCACCAACTTCACCGACTCCCTCCAGCTCTATCCCGCCGATCCCACAACCCATGTCAATCTCGGCCTGGCTCTGGACAAGCTCGGGAGACGTGCTGAAGCCAAGGCTCACTACGCGGAAGCCCTGCGATTACAACCCAACCTTGCCGAGGCTCATTTCTGCCTTGGTTTGGAGCTTGGCCAGGAGGGTGACCCCGCCGGCGCGGCGGCGCAGTTTGCCGAGGTGGTGCGTCTCAAACCGGAAATGATTGAGGCCCGTTTGAACCTCGGGATCGCGCTCTCAAGCCAGCATCTCAATCAGCAGGCATTGGACCAATTCGACGAGGTGCTCCGCCGCGACCCTAAAAATCAGATCGCCCTCGCCCGCGCCAGGATGCTTCGCGCCGATTCCCCGGCCGCACCGCCAGGTCAATGAATTCAAGACGGCAGCCGACGAATCATGGCGATCCGTCCAGCAATATTCGCTCCAGCGGCCCGGGCAGGAGTTCAGGACTTTCAGCCAAAGCTGTGGCCAGTTTATGTCACATGACTTGACGGGAGAGTCGGGCTAAAATTCCGCCCATGAAGATCCGATTTATCATTCCTCTGGCCGTGCTGTCTATTTTTGGAGGGATGCAATCTTTGGCGCAAACTTTCCGCCCCCCTTCAGTACCGTTGGTGACGTTTGATCCGTACCTGAGCATTTGGTCGGCGGCCGATCACCTCACGGACCGCCCGACGCAGCATTGGACCCGGCGGCAGCAGTCCCTGGTCAGTCTGATTCGTGTGGATGGCGCGACGTATCGCCTCATGGGCAACAAGCCGGCGTCCATTCCCGCGTTGCCGCAAACCGGCCTGCAAGTCACACCGACGCGCAGCATTTACGAGTTCGAGAACGATAAAATTCATGTGACGCTGACGTTTATGCGTCCAGCCTTGCCGGATGATTTGGATGCCATGGCGCTGCCTTTGAGTTATATCACCTGGCAGGTGCGTTCAATGGACGGGGGGAGGCATCAAGTCGCGCTTTACGACAGCACGAGTTCGCAACTCGCCGTCAACGATGATGATGAAAAGGTGGATTGGGCGCGTGAGCAGGCCGGAAATTTGACGGCGCTGCGTGTTGGCACGGTTGAACAGGACGTGCTGGGGTCGAGCGGAGACGACCATCGCATCGACTGGGGATACGCCTACGCCGCCGCCGCCAGCGCGGAGGCCAAGGCTGTCATTGGCGCGGACAAGGCCCTTCTCGGCGACTTCGTCGCCGAGGGCAGCCTTCCCGATGGGGATGACTCGCGGATGCCTCGCGCCGCAAATGATGAGCAGCCCGTGCTGGCGTTCGCCTTCGATCTCGGGAACGTGGCCGCCGCGCCGGTCACGAGGCAGGTCATCGTGGCCTATGACGAAATATACGCCATCAACTATTTTGGCCGGAAACTGTTGCCTTACTGGAAACGCAACGGAGCCAATGTCGAGAGCATGTTGCAAAAAGCGGCGCACGATTACCCGGAGCTGGCCCGTCGCTGCGCTGAATTTGACGAGCAGCTGATGGCGGACGCCGCTAAGACGGGCGGCGCCAAGTATGCGCAGATGTGCGCACTGGCGTACCGGCAATGCGCCTGCGCCTGCGGTCTGGCCGCGGATGCGAACAAAGAGCCGCTTTTTTTCACCAAGGAGAACACCAGCAACGGAGATATCGCCACGGTGGACGTTTTTTTTCCGATGGATCCGCAATGGATATTGCTGAGCCCGTCGCTGGCCAAGGCGACATTGGTTCCCATCCTCGCTTACGCCGCGAGTTCGCATTGGAAGTTTCCAAATGCCCCGCACGACCTGGGCACCTATCCCATCGCCCGTGGCACCGATGATGGCGGCGAGGGCATGCCGGTGGAGGAAAGCGGCAACATGCTCATCCTTTGCGATGCGGTCGCGCAGATGGACGGCAACACGCATTTCGTCGATCCGTGGTGGCCCAAGTTGACGCAGTGGGCCGAATATCTGGAACAGTATGGACTCGATCCGGAAAACCAGCTCTGCACCGACGATTTTATGGGCCATCTTGCCCACAACTCCAATCTTTCCATCAAGGCGATCCTGGGCCTGGCCTGTTACGGAGATATGTGCCGGCTGCGGGGCGACCCGGCCGGCGCGGATAAATATCATCAAATCGCAAAAACGGATGCCGATCATTGGATGACAGTGGCGGCTGAAGGCGATCATTTCCGGCTGGCGTTCGACAAACCCGGCACTTGGAGCCAGAAATACAATCTCGTCTGGGACCACATTCTCGGGTTGAACGTGTTCCCGCCGGAGGTGGCGGAAAAGGAAGTCGCCCACTACAAAACCGTGATGCAACGATTTGGCTTCCCGTTGGATTCGCGCACCAAACTGACCAAGACGGACTGGTCATTCTGGAGCGCCACACTTGCGGAAAACCAGTCCGATTTCGAGGCGCTGATTTCCCCCACTTACGATTACCTCAACCAAACCACGGCGCGGTCGCCATTTGTTGACTCCTATGTTACGGATGATGTTCACAGTGACGGCATGCACGCGCGCCCGGTCATCGGCGGCGTTTTTATCAAGATGCTGGCGGACCGCGCATTGTGGAACAAATGGGCGCACGCCGACAAAACTGAAACCGGAAACTGGGCGCCCCTGCCGGAGATGCCGAAGCTCGACATTGTTGAGGTCATTCCCACCGCGCGGAAGACGGCGGCGCTGTGGCGTTACACGACCCGTCAACCGGCGATCGATTGGACCAGGACCGAGTTTGATGCCTCCTCCTGGCAGGAAGGCCCCGCCAGCTTTGGCACCGCCGGGACGCCTGGCGCAGTGGTGCGAACCCGCTGGGATACGGACGATATATGGTTGAGGCGTGAGGTCACGCTGCCGGGCGAGCTGTCCCCGGAACTTCAGTTTTACGTCGATCACGACGAAAACGTGGAAATCTATGTCAACGGCGTTCTGGCGGCGAAGCAAAAGGGATTCACCACCAGCTATGTTACGTTGAACATTCTGCCATCCGCCCGGGCGCTGCTCAAGCCAGGCGCCACGGTTACACTCGCAGTCCACTGTCATCAGACGACTGGAGGCCAGAATATTGATGTTGGTCTGGCCTCCGTGAAAGCTGAGTGAAGCGACGCGGCAGTTTTGAAGGCCATGGTCACGCGCCTCCATTGAGAACGTTGTTGTCCTGAACCCGTCAGGGCGCAGGGGGAACTCAATGATATTGCCGGCCGTTTGGGGCATTCAAGCTTGTCGAAGCTTCAATATCTAACTCACCTAGAAGTCACCGTTAATGTTGAATTCAAACGCGCCATTCTTGAAGCCTGGAAAATTAATTTTAGGACTTGTGGGATGACACTGGTCGGGAAGCTCCGCCTGGGCTCAGACCCGAAACATGGCGTTGGTAGTGGCAACGTAATAAATTGCCAGTTGAAGAATGAGTGATCGCCGGATGCCAGGTTACCATCAGTGGAGGAGCGGTTTTGGCACCGATTGGCACGCCGGGCGATCACCGGAGCAAGCTCCGCGATCCGCGGACGTACATGCCCGTCAGGTCCGGGATTGTATCCGCTTGGGCCACACCGATGTAGATGTTGATCTTCAAAAACAAAATACGACGCGGCGAGGATACAAACTGGTGCAAGCGGGTCATGGACAGTTTCCATCTCAAGGGTTCCGGCTGAAATACTCACGCACCCGTTGAACTACAGATGTGGCCATTTCATGCCACATGACGACACGTAATGACCATGATAAGTTTTTCGTGAACCTGAATACAAAGCGCGCTGAGATGCGATTTCCCATGATTGCGTCTCACCGGGGCAAGTGAAGCGGGCATGGAACAGCAGTTCGAGCCAGTGCCGACATTGAAAGCAATCGCACCTGACAATTACAGATTGACCGACCGAAACCAAACAACCAAACGCAAGCAACTATGAAAACACTCGTGAACAGAAACTTCTCGCCACATGGGTTTGCCCGTGGTGCGTCCAATTACCTGATTGCCCTGGCGCTGTCGGTTCTCGCCTTGCCTGGTTCGCTCCCGGCGCAGACCCTTTTGCATCGCTACAGCTTCATCAGCGATGCTTCCGATTCGGTGGGCGCCGCCAATGGGACATTAATCGCGCCCGGCAACATCGCCGGCAGCGCGGTCACCATTACCAACGGCCTTTCCCTGCCGGGCGGCGGAGGCGGTGGATTTTCAGGTTATGTGGCCCTGCCCGGTGGAATTCTGACCACCACCACCAATCTGACAATTGAATGCTGGGTGACGCAGAACACCGGGAACGCGTGGGCGACAATTTGGGACTTCGCCAACGACGGCAATCACAACTTTGAGCTGTGCCCGAACCCGGCCGCAGGAAGAAACAACGGCAACATGATCGTGGCCTTTACTCCAAACGGGGGCGAGGACGATTTGAGTACGGCCACTTTATTTCCGAATGGTTCAGAACAATATGTCTCGGTCACCTACAACAATTCCACCCTGGTAGGCAGCATTTATCTTAACGGCGCCCTGGATGCGACGACTACATTGCCGAATACCACTTATGCTCCGGGCAGCATTGGCGGCGTGGGCGGCACGGCCCAAAACTGGCTGGGAAACGACACTTATGGCGACACGCAGTTTCAAGGCACCATCTATGAGCTGCGGATATGGAACGGCGTCATTCCCCAACGGCAAATCGCCGCCAGCGCGATACTCGGTTCAAGTGTCCTGGTAACAAACCTGACTCCCACGTCGGTCAGCGTATCGGCCGGTCCCACTGTGGTAATCACCGGAACCGAACAGGCCGCCGTAACCGTACAGCTTCCGCAGACAGGCGCAAATAATTTGCAGGCCGCCAACGACGCCACGAACTGGACCAGCAGCAACCCAAGTGTTCTCACGGTGAACAGCGGCGGTTTGATCACCGGAGTCGGCGCCGGCACGGCCACGGTCAGCGCCAAGGTGAGCGGCATCACCGGCACCAGCGGCAGCATCACCGTCACCCCCCTGGCCCTTTTGCATCGGTACAGCTTTGTCAGCGACGCCACCGATTCGATCGGCGGCGCCAATGGGACACTTGTGGCACCCGGCAACATCGCCGGAACCGCCGCCACGATAACCAACGGCCTTTCCCTGCCGGGTGGCGGGGGCAACGATTTTTCAGGTTATTTGTCCCTGCCCAGCGGGATACTGACCAACACCACTTCATTAACGATTGAATGCTGGGCGACACAGAATGCGGGAAATGGGTGGGCGACGATTTGGGACTTCGCCAATGACGGTGGACACAACTTCGAGCTTTGCCCGGACGCCGGAGGCGGAAGCGACAATGGCAAAATGATAATGGCCATCCAACCGCATGGAAACGAGCAGGACGTGCAGACGCCCACAGTATTTCCGAATGGTTCAGAGCAATACGTTTCCGTGACCTACAACAATTCCACCCTGACCGGCAGAGTGTATACCAACGGTGTCCTGGATGGCACCACGGTTTATCCGGATACCACCTATGCTCCGGGCAGCATTGGAGGAGCAAGTGGCACGGCCCAAAACTGGCTGGGAAATGACACCTACGGTGATACGCAGTTTCAAGGCACAGTTTACGAGTTGCGGATCTGGAATGGCGCCTTGACACCCGTCTACATGGCGGTGAGCGCCGCCGCCGGTCCAAGTGTCATCGTGACCAACGTGACGCCGTCGTCGCTCAATGTCTCGGTGAACACGAGCATGGTTGGCGCACAAACTCAACAAGCCACCGTCACCGGAAATTTTCCGCAGGCATCCGGTGTGACCGTCACGGGCGGCGCCACCAACTGGATCAGCAGCAACCCGGGTGTTCTTACGGTAAGCAGCAGCGGTTTGATCACCGGAGTGAGCGGCGGCAACGCCACGGTCAGCGCCACGGTCAGCGGTGTCACCGCGACCAGCGCGTCCATCACCGTTGCGTTGACTCCGCCCGTGATCACGCAAGGCCCCGTCAATCAGACCGTGGTTTTCGGCGATTCAGCGACCTTTAGCGCGCAAGCCGTGGGCGGGCAATTGGGCTATCAATGGAGCAATAATGTCCACGGGGTTATTGCGGGCGCGACCAATGCCACGCTGACCCTGACCAACGTGGCCTTCACCGATGCCGGAACCTACAGCGTATTTGTGACCAACACTCTCGGACACACCAACGCGTCCGCGGTGCTGACGGTTGTTCCGCAGCTCCTGCTGCATCGCTACAGCTTCGCCAGCGATGCTTCGGATTCGGTCGGCAACGCCAACGGCACGATCATAGGGCCCAACGGCGGAACTGCAGCCACCATCGCCAACGGCCTTTCCCTGCCGGGTGGCGGGGGCGGCGGATTTTCGGGTTATGTGGCGCTGCCCAACGGGATATTGACCAACACCACCTCGCTCACAATTGAGTGCTGGGTAACGCAGAATACGGCGAACGGGTGGGCGGAGATTTGGGACTTCGCCAACGACGGCAGCCATAACTTTGGGCTGATTCCGGACCCGCAGAACAACAATGGTCACATGGAAGTCGCCTTCACACCTCACGGTAACGAGATAGATTTGCAGTCGGGGGTTACGTTCCCAAATGCGACAGAACAATACGTCTCCTTGACCTATAACAACACCAACCTGACCGGCAATCTGTATCTCAACGGAGCCCAGGTTGCGACGACGACCTTTCCCGACAACACTTATCGTCCTGGCAGCATAGGAGCCCCGGCGGGCACGGGCCAGAATTGGTTGGGGAACGACACCTATGGTGATGCGCAGTTTCAAGGAACTGTCTATGAGTTGCGGATATGGGATGGCGTCGTCTCGCCGTTGTACATCGCGGTCAGCGCCATCGCCGGTCCCAGTGTCCTGGTAACGAACCTGACTCCCACATCCGTCGATGTTACGGTCACCAACACGATCTTGCAGGGAGAGCAAAACGAACAAGCCGTCGTTGTCGGTAATTTTGCGCAGGCATCCGGCGTGACACTCACGGGCACCGCCACCAATTGGATCAGCAGCAATCCGGGTGTCCTCACGGTGAGCAGCAGCGGTTTGATCACCGCGGTCAGCGGCGGCAGCGCCACGGTCAGTGCCTCAGTCGCCGGTGTATCCGGAACCAGCGTTTCCATCACCGTTCTGACCGGCCCGCCAACCATCACTCAGGAACCCGAAGCCTCTGAGACCCTCCTGGTCGGTGCGACGCTTCACGCCAGCGTGTCCAACATCGGCGTCGGGCCCTTCACCTATAAGTGGTTTTACAACAGCAGTGTGCAGGCAATCAGCGGCGCCACCACAAGCACATTGACCATTCCTGATATGCAGTTGACCAATGCCGGCAACTACTCCTGCACGATCAGCAATTTGTATGGGAGCACCAACAGCACTCCGGTAAGCGTCACGGTTATTTCTCCCACACCGTACCAAAAGGATCTGCTCGCACTCAGCCCGCTTGCCTACTGGCCCTTGAATGAAACCAGCGGCTCGGTGGCTTATGACCTGGCTGGCGGCTATAACGGAACCTATATTGGCGGTGTCTCGATTGGCCAGCCGGGTGTGACGAATTCAGGCTTTGGCTCTCCCACCTATTCGGCGAACTTTGACGGAGCCACGGGCTACGTGGACATTCCCGAAGGCCCGTTCAACATCACCGGGGCCATTACCGTGATGGCCTGGGTTAACATTAATCCGGCGAACATCCCCAGCTTCTCGGATTTTGTCGGGCATGGTGACCAATCCTGGCGCATGACCATCAACGGCAGCGCCGGCCATCCTGGCGCCAACGATGGCGGTCCCCCCGCCGATGCGAACGGACCAACCTCCATCATTGACGGTAACTGGCATTTGGTGGCCTACACGTACACGGGAATCACCAATGAGGCCAACAATGGCTCGCTCTATGTGGATGGGGAGCTGGTGGCCAATAACAGTGTGTTCGTGACCCCCGCCGGGGACAATCTGGATGTCTGGATTGGCGGCGCGCCCGATTACGGAACCACGTTTGGAACGGCGCGGCTGTTTTTCGGCAACCTTGCTGATGTGGCCGTATTGAACTACGCCCTCGAGGGCGAGGAGATACAAGGCCTGTTTACAGGTCAGGGGACTTTGCAGATCCGGGCCTCCGGCCCGAATGTGGTGCTCACCTGGCCGTCGGGAGTTCTCCTGCAGTCCACGAGTCTGACCGGCCCATGGACCACGAACAGCGCCGCGGTTTCGCCCTACAGCATCCCGGCGACGGGCGGGAAACAGTTCTTCAGGGTTCTGGTCAGTCCCTAGACATCAGGATGCCAATGCGCAGTGAAGTGAAAACATGTCAGACAACCCGGGCTTCGGCCCGGGCCATTCTTGGGAACGGTAACGCAGTAAAGTGCTGCGTGTGTGTGGAGACGGCCGGGGCCATGGCCCCGGCCGTTCCTGAGACCGCATGGGAGCGTCCGGGCCCGTTGAACAGGAGATCAATTTAGAATATGTTGGAATCATCCCGCTGCGATCCAATAAAGATGAAAATGCCGACTCGCGCCGGAAGGAGCGCCTTTACCCTGATCGAGCTGCTGGTGGTGATTGCGATTATTGGGATCCTCGCGGCCATGCTTTTGCCCGTCCTGGCCCGGGCCAAGGCCCGGGCCAAGCAAGCCTCCTGCCTGAACAACCTCCGGCAGATTGGCATCGGAGCGCAGATCTACGTCGGCGATAACAAGGCCTATCCCGGCTGCTACTCCCCAACCCACGTCTGTTACGTATGGATGACGCGAATCTATTCTGACATGGGCAACAATCGAGGGTCGTTTTCCTGTCCGGCGGCCCCGACGGACAGCCAATGGGACACAAATATCAATCATACCCTGGGGGGAAACAACGAATTTGGCATCTTTGATCCCTATACCGTGACTCCGAACAGCCGGTTTTCCTACGGCTATAACGACTGGGGCTTGGGAAACGCGGGAGATATCACCCTCGCCGCAAACGCGTTGGGCTGCGGCGCAGATATTGACGGAGGCGCTTCCAACCATGGGCCAATGAAAGAAGGAACGATTGTGTCCCCATCGCGGATGATCCTGGTGGCCGATACGCGGGCGCTCCAAACCGGGATCAGCGGTTCCTGGGAAGCCAACGTGGACCCGCACGATACCGCGCCGGGGGGCGGCGGCCAATTGCCCTCCAACCGCCATAACTACAGAACCGACATTGTGTTTTGCGACGGCCACTCGGAGAGACCCCTTCGGAACGATGTCATCAATCCGGCCCCTGCCAACCCGTGGCGGGCGCAATGGGATAATGACAACCAACTTCATGATGAACTGACGTGGACAACGCTTTCACGGGCAAATCCGGCCTATCAACTGGATCCTTCATACTGAGATCAACAAACTGGAAAATTGGGAGCGAAGCATCAGCCGGCTTTCCGCATGAAAGGCTCCCTGACGCACCATCAGAGGAGCAAGCCAACGTGATGCCTTCTGGAGGAAGCCCGGTCAGCAAGGATGAGGCAAGGCGCGCAGAGACGACCCGGACGGGCCGCAACAGCAAAAGGACAGGAAACAAAAGACCATGAAATCTAACTGCTTGAAACTGCCGGGTCACGGCCCGCGCCCATCCATTTTTCCATGGCATGGCCGGTGCAAATTTGCATTCCGCCAGAACTATGTTGCGGGGATGATACTGGCGGCGTTGCTGGGATGTTCAACCGGGGTGTTGGCGGCACCAGAACCCGTGGACGAGGCGCTGCCTCTCGTGGGCACGGATGCCCATGGGCACGCCTATCCCGGCGCGACGGTGCCTTTTGGCATGGTTCAGCTCAGCCCCGATACTCCGCTTCAAGGATGGGACGGAAGCTCCGGTTACCATTACTCCGATTCAGCCATCCTTGGATTCAGCCATACGCACTTGAGCGGGACCGGCTGCGGTTGTCTGGGCGACGTGCTGTTGATGCCCACGGTTGGCAAGGTCAGTTTTGAAGCCGGTTCGCCGGGACAAGGTTATTCATCGCGGTTTTCACACGAACAGGAACATGCAACTCCCGGCTATTACTCCGTGTTTCTCAAAGATCCCAAAGTCACCGTCGAACTGACGGCGACCGAGCGTTGTGGTTTTCACAAGTATCTGTTTCCCGAATCGGATCAGGCGCACATCATCTTGGATCTGGTTCATAATATCGGCAATGACCCGGTGGAGGCCTCGCTCAAGGTGGAAAATAATGACACGATCAGCGGATACCGGATTTCCGACGGCTGGGGCGGCCAACGGGCCGTCTATTTTGTAATGCAGTTCTCCAGGCCGTTCGACTCGTTTGCAATAGAGCGGGATGGCCGCCAGCTCGCCGCCAATGCCCGCGAATCAACGGGGCGCGCCATCAAGGCCGCTGTGAACTATAAAACTGCGGCGAACGAAGCGATTCTGGTCAAAGTGGGGATCTCAGGAACCGGCGTCGAGGGCGCCCGGAAAAATCTGGCAGCGGAGATACCAGCATGGAACTTTGACGGCGTCCACGCCGCGGCGGTCCGGCAATGGAAGCAAGTGTTCGACGCCGTCCAAATTCAGACATTCGATCCGCACATTCGCGCCACATTTTACGCCAACCTCTACCTGTCCTGCCTGGCGCCGGTTCTATTCAATGATGTGGACGGTGCCTATCGCGGTTATGACCACGCAAACCACGCCGGGACCAATTTTCAGAACTACACAACTTTTTCCATCTGGGACATCTATCGGGCGGAGTGGCCGCTGCTGACCATTTTGCATCCAAACCGCATCGACGACATGGTTCAGTCCATGCTGGCCGAATTTGGGGAACTGAATCAACACACGACACCCATCTGGCCGCTTTGGGGCAATGAAACCTGGTGCATGATCGGCTACCACTCGGTGGACATGATCGCGGGCGCTTACTTGAAAGGATTCCGTGGTTTTGACGCCGATGCGGCATATCAGGTGATGTGCGACACGGCCATGCAAGATCGGAACGGCCTGAAGACGTACAAGCGACTTGGCTATGTCGCATCCAAACCGGGAGACCAGGCAACTTCCCGCACCATCGAATATTCCTTCGACGATTGGTGCATGGCGCGCATGGCCGGGGCATTGGGCCATCAGGAAGACGCCGGACTGTTCTATCAGCGCGCGGCCAATTACCGCAACCTGTTCGATACCACGACACATTTTTTCCGTGGGCGCAAGGCCAACGGCGACTGGCGCTACTCGTTTGTCGCCAATGCGCTGGTTGGCGACGAATACACCGAGGCGGACGCCTGGCAATACGCCTTCGGGGTACAGCAGGACGTGCCGGGACTGATCTCGCTCTATGGCGGCGACCAGGGATTCATTCAGAAGCTGGACGCCCTGTTTACGGCGGACTCCACCATCCAAACCACCATTCCTGATATCAGCGGTCTGATCGGGCAATACTCGCAGGGTGACGAGCAATGCCACCATGTGGCATACCTTTATGACTACGCGGGGGCGCCCTACAAGGCCCAGCAGCACTTGCGTCAAATCATGTCCCTCATGTATGGCGATACACCCGCCGGCCAGTGCGGCAACGTGGATTGCGGCCAGATGGCGGCCTGGTATATCTTCAGCGCCCTGGGGTTCTACCCGATGAATCCCGACAGCGGCATTTACGCCATTGGCAGCCCGGTGGTGAGCAAGGCCGTCCTCCATCTGGATCGAGACAAATACCAGGGCCGCACATTTACTGTGATCGCCAAAAACAACAGCTCTGAAAACATTTATATCCAATCCGCCGCGTTGAACGGCAAAGCGCTCTTGAAACCCTGGCTCACGCACGAACAAATTACATCAGGCGGCACTTTGCGGCTGGTGATGGGGCCAAAGCCAAATCTTGAATGGGGCAGCGCCCCGGAAGACCGCCCGCCGGCCACCATGCCTGTTGATTTTAATTATCCGGCGTTGCCCGCGCCGGCATCCGACCAGCTGGCCCGCCTGCCCTTCCCGATTAGGGTGGCATGCGGCGGCAGTGAACCGGTGGGAGAATTTGTGCCCTACCCGGATGTGGTTTCGGGCGGCATGAACCATGCCGATGCCTCGATTGACACCAGCGCTTCACATGCCGCGCCGGCCGAAGTTTATCAGAGTGAATGCTACGGCAAAGATTTTGCCTACATCTTTCCCGTGCCAGCCGGCGACCATTACCGGGTGCGGCTGCATTTTGCTGAAATCTTCGACAGCGGCGCGGGCACGCGCGTGGAAAACATCGAGATCAACGGACAGGTGGTATTGACCAACTTCGATGTCTATGCCGCCGCCGGTGGCAAAAACAAGGCGGTCGTCAGGGAATTTCCGGATGTTGTGCCCGATGCGAACGGGAACATCGTCATTCGCATCATGGCAGCCCCGGACAGCCCCGATCAAAATGCCAAGATCAGCGGCATTGAAATTCTGAAGCCGGCAGCAACCGCCCAAACCGAGGCGCCGGATGAGTTCAGCATCAAGACGACGGATGGAAAATGCGAAATCACCATCAACACCGCCGCCGCGCCCGGATTGAAAGACTGGGCGGAGGCCAAGCTGGCACCGATGCTGGCCGAATGGTATCCCAGGATCGCGGCGATGCTCCCCAGCGAGGGATTTAGCGCGCCCGCACGTTGCACGCTGATAATCAGGCCCATGAACGGGGTGGCTTACACCAGCGGGGCGACCATCAATGTCAGTGAAAAGTGGATCAAAGATAAAATCAACGGCGAGGCGCTGGGATCGATCGTACACGAATCGGTTCATGTGGTCCAACACTTCGGAGAATTCGGTTATACCGAGCGCGCCCCCGGATGGCTGGTTGAGGGCTCGGCCGATTACATCCGGTGGTTCAAGTATGAACCGCAGAGCCATGGAGCGGACATGGTTTATATGAGGCAGGCGGGAGAAAACTTCGGCTACAACGACGGTTATCGCGCCACGGCCAATTTTTTGAACTGGGTGACGGAAAAATATGACCAGAACATCGTGGCCCAGTTGAACGCGGCGATGCGCGAGGGCAAATACGACGACAGCCTGTGGAAAGAATACACGGGCAAAACGGCGCAGGAACTGGGCGGGCAATGGAAGGAAGAAATCAAAACGCAACGCGCCGGGGGCGATCGCTCAACGGAAGCGAACCGGCCGGCGTTTTATTTTGCCGGTGAAGGCTCCAGCGGCCGGATGGAAAACGAATCAAAAATTCCTTCGGCCCCCGTGGCGCCGCCAACCGTCAGCGCCACGCGGACGCTGCGATCCCACGGCGGCAAGTCTTTTGCGTCGGCAGATTCTCCGCACGGGAGCCATTCATTGCCGTCGGCGCTGACGGCCAGTTGAAAGCGGTAACCGTGCCCCGCGGTCAGGCGCAGGAAAATCTTCTTTCCGTCAGGCGCAGGCTGCTGCGCGAGTTGCCGGGTCACGCCCCGGTCGCACCGCCAGGTAATGACGCTGCCGTCCTTGAAAACCGCGCCCATCGCATTTTCCGGATCTCCAAGGACACAGAGGCCAACCGCGCCGCCCGGTTTCAGCGGACCGGTTTCAATTGCGGCGGTTGCGACATAATCTGCCGCGGTGGTCGGACGCGCCAGCACTGCGGCCAGGAAATTTGTTCCGCGATCGCCGGCGGCCAGCAACAAATGCCCATGTTCCAGGCGATGAAGCGGCTCGCGTGCCTGCGGCCATTGCCAGCCTTTTTCCAATTCGCCGCCGGCGAAATCGTCGGAAAAATTTCCGTCGGTTTTCTGTTGCGCCACGCCGAAAGGCAGGGCCGCCTGCGCGCTTGGGCCGTTGCCACCATTGATGGTCGGCCAGTCGTCCGGGCCGAACCTGACCTCGTCCAGCATGGCTTCACGGCCGGTGAAAACCGATCCACCGGCCGAGTAGGCGTGATATAAAAACCAATAACGCCCCTGCGCATCGCCGACAACGCTGCCGTGGCCGGGGCATTTCCAGGTTTCGTTGCCGGCGAGTATCGGATTGGCCGGATTTTTTTCCCACGGTCCGAGCAGCGCGCGCGCGCGGGCGACGCCCAGCGCATAGCTGCAACCGGTGCCGCAACAGCCGTTGCCGGAGTAAAAAAGATAAAACCAGCCGTTGCGCCGGAGAATGAACGGACCTTCCACCACACCGCCCTCCCAAGGTGCGTCGTTGCGGATCAGCTCGCGGGGTTCGCCGGTCAACTTGGTTCCGTCGTTGTTCAGCGGTTGCGCCCAGATGGGGGTGGGCTGGCTGCGGCTGTTTCCATCTTCCTTCCAAATTAAATAACGGACGCCATTCTCGTCCGTCGCGGGAGCGGGATCAATCGAGCCATCCTCCTGCCCCACGAGCGGACCCCGGTCAACATAGGGGCCACCCGGTTTGTCGGCGGTCGCCACGGCCACGGTCAGCGGACCGCCGCGTTTCCGCCCGACGTAATAAACGGCGTAACGGCCCTGGTATTCGGAGATTTCCGGCGCCCAAAAATTTCCCACCGCCCAGTCCGGCCGGTGTGCGAAAACGAAGCCGGTCAATTCCCAGTTGACCAGATCAGTGGAGCGCAGCAGTGGAAATTGCGGCCCCCACTCCGAAGAAGTGCAGGTGGCCCAGAAATCCTTCCCGGTGCGAATGATGGAGGGATCGGGATGGTCGCCGGGGATCACCGGGTTTTGGTATGACGTCTGCGCGTTTACCGGGTGGATCTGGCCAATGAAAACCAAACCCAAAATCAGCGAAGCGGCACCGTGCAGATTGAACTGTCGCAAGCAGCCGGGCCATCGCCGCAAAATGATTAACCATGGCATTATGTGGTGATATTACCGGAGGCGCAGAACACCCGGAAGCACAAATGGCCGCCGCGGCACGATTCAATCAGCGGTTCAAGCATGGTGGAGGCGGCGGAAACTGCCAGAACAATCACCATATCGTTTTCATGGGCCAAGCTTGGACCAGTTTCACATTGGCCGTGCCGCCGTCGGCGCGGATTTGCAGGACGGAATCGTCACCCAACGGGGAAATAACCTTTGTGGCACAGGCGGTTTCATTGGCAAAGACTTCGAGCACGGAGCGATCAATGAAGATGTGAAGTTTCAACTTCCGCCGGCCTTCAAAAAATTGCAGCGCAGCTTTTGCGTCCATCACTTGAAGCTCGGATCCGGTGAAGCTGACGACCACCGGCGGCGCGCCGACGACGGCGCCATTGATTTCCAGCTCAATATTGTTTGCCGTCTGCAAGTCAATTTCCGCCGAGATCTCCAGCGTGTTTGTTTTTGGCAAAGGAAAAGTTTTGCCGCTGTTTTCAAGAGTGTCATTGCGCCATTCGACCGGCCGGCCGCGGAGCCCGGCCAGTTGCGGTGCGGGATTTTGCAGAAGCCGCCCGTCGCGCGACAGGGTCAACAGGCGCGGCAACGACAGGCAGCCGTTCCAGCCATGTCCGCCGGGAAAGCCGTTCACCCAGCCCCAGACCAGGCGGCGTCCATCGGGAACCTGCATGGTGTTGGGAGCGTAAAAACCCGGTCCAAAATCCAGCAATCCGCGTGTGCGCGGCCGAAAGCGGCAGGTCTCCGCATCGAAATCGCCGACAAAATATTGCACCTTTCCGTAGGGCGATATGAACAACACCCACTGATCACCGAGTTTGAAAAAGTTGGGGCACTCGGCCGTTCTCGCCTCCTGATCGGCATCCTGAAACAGCACGCCGCGATATTTCCATTGCGTCAGGGCGGCGTTTTCCGCCTCGTAGATATTCACAACCGCCTGGCCGCCGGCGGCCCGGTTCAGGTTGCCGCCCGTCACCAGAAAAGTTTTTTCCCGGTCGCGAAAAATAAATGGATCACGCCAGTCATAGATTTTCTTCCCTTCATGCAGGGTCTCGGACAGGACGGGATTGGCCGGAGACTTGCGCCATTGGATCAAATCGTCATCACCAACAGCCGCCCACTGCTCGGCATGATCCTGTGCCGAAGTTCCGCCGGCGATGCTCGTGTAAAAAATCATCGGCTCGCCCAGACCATTGAGCGTGCAACAACCGGACCAGACCTCCGCTTCACCCGCGCCGGTGGAAGGCCAGAGTGCGACGGGCAAAGGCTCCCATTTCACCAAATCGCGGCTGCGGACGTGTCCCCAGTATTTCGGGCCACTTTCATCGCTGAACGGATTCAATTGAAAAAAGAGGTGATAAAACCCCTTGTAAAAAATGGGGCCGTTTGGATCGTTGATCCATTGGGCGGGGGCGGCGACGTGAAAAACGGGCCGGGCGGGGTCGGCTTGAGCGCGCGGCGCGGCGGCGGCAATGGCGGCGGTTGCGTGCACAATCGCCTCGTTCGTCAACTCTCCCCGCGCGCACGGCGCCAGAAGCAGTTCAACCAGCAGGAACGGCGTGAAAATGCGGCACATCGAAGTCATCTGTTTTGAATGTCCAAGATTGTGCCGGAAGCAAGACCAACTAACAACTGCGATGTGGGGACCATCGCCACGTCGGATGCCCGATCACCCAAGCATTTTCTCGAATTCCCCAATGAAAGCGCCAAAGGCCGGCGGGTTCGAATCCCTCCGCCCGCGCCAATGTCTTCATCCGCAAAGCCCTGCCAACATGGGGCGACAAAGGCTCCCCGACTGATTTATTGATTTGCCCGGACTTGTTGGGCAACTTGGTGCCATGTCCGTGAATCGTTACACCGAAAAGGCGCAGATCAAGGCGGCCGAACGCCGGCGGGTTCTGGCCGAAGTCGATCAACTGGCCGTGGATATTGGCCGGTGCGAACGCACTATTGCATCCGTGATGGCTGATTTGACCACGGTGAACGCAAAATATCAGGGCACGCGCAACACCCGCGAGGAAATTGAATTCCTGAAAGTCCTTCTGGAATGCGCCAAAAAGAAACTCGCGTGGGAAAAACAAATCGCCAGCCTGAAAAAACGCGCCCCGGCCTTGCTGGAAAAGATGTCAGGGATCATGAATGACCATGATCACCCGCCCTCCGAGGAATTGAAGGCAGAACTGCTGCGGGCGCTTCAATCTGTGCAGGGCGCCTTGGAGCGGCTGTCGGCATCGGAAACCGGCGCTTGACGGCAGCGGCCGATTTCCTTGTCCTGAGGTCCTCTATTTTATGGCCTGCCACGGGGAACCCACCCCACCAGGCCGGCTCATCATTTTCTTGATGGTGGTTTTGCAGGCTTTCTGCATGAAGTCGCCCAGGATGGCACAATGGCTTTTATAGCCCGTCTCCTGTACCGCAAAATTATCCACGTACAAGGCATCGTTGCCTTCGTACCCCCAAATGTGGGGATTTATGTGCGGCCCTCCGCCCGCTGCATGGCTGTAGTGAACCCTGCCGTCGCCGTTCTTGCCCTCGTTGTCCACGATGATGTGGGGAAAAATGTGAAATTGATGCCCTTGGGGCGTGTAACTGCCAGTGACATACACGCGCGCATTTTTATAATATTTTCCCAATATCTCCTTCTCCAATTCGGAATGTTCCGCCGCCAGTGACCACGTGTCGCACATGGCGCCCAAATCAATCGTTCCCGGCAGCTTCTTCAGATCTATGCTCATGACACTCTCCGAAAGTTCGGTCTTTTTGTTGAACGCCACCCCGCATCCGTGCGCCTGCTCAATGTCTTATGGCATAAGCGTCATGGCCGTAAAGCGAATAAGAATCCTTTCGCTCGCTCCCTTTCGTTACCGCGCTGCAATCAAATAGGACTTGCCTCGTAAAATTGACCTGCCCTAATCTCTGCCATGCCCCGATCGTTTACGTGTTTTTTGGTCTTCCCTCCCAAGCGCAAGATATTGAATCCGACTCAGCGTCCCTTATGCCTTTGGCTGACCTGCGCTCTCATGGCCGTGCCCTTTTCGCAGGTCCGCGCCCAGGACCGGCCGGATTATCTCGACGAAACGAAACCCATTGAGGCCCGCGTCCAGGATTTGCTTTCGCGCCTCACGGTTGAGGAGGAGGTTTCCATGGTGCACGCCAAGTCCACCTTCGCCGTGCCAGGCGTCCCGCGCCTGGGCATTCCCGACTTGTGGATGGACGACGGTCCGATGGGCGTCCGCGAGGAAGTGGGCGAAGGTTTCCGCAACATGGCCCGCGCGGATGACGCCGCCACCGCGCTCCCCGCCACGCTCGGCCTGGCAGCCACCTTTGACACCAACCTGGCCAATGCCTACGGAACCGTCATCGGGCAGGAGGCGCGCCGGCGCGGCAAAAACATCATGCTCGGGCCGAGCTTGAACATCCAGCGCACTCCGCTCTGCGGCCGCAACTTTGAATACATGGGCGAGGACCCCTTCCTGACTTCGCGCATTGCGGTCAATTATATCGAAGGCGTGCAGGCCCAGGGCGTGTCCTCGTGCGCCAAGCATTTTGCGGCCAACAACCAGGAAAACCAGCGCGGCACCATCAACGTGGAGATGGACGAGCGCACCCTCCGCGAAATCTATCTTCCCGCCTTCCGCGCCGCCGTGCAGGAGGGGGGCGTGTTGAGCGTCATGGGCGCCTATAACCTGTTTCGCGGCGAGCACTGCTGCGAAAACGACTATCTGCTGAATCATGTCCTCAAGAAAGAATGGGGTTTCAAGGGCCTTGTCATGTCCGACTGGGGCGGCGTTCACAACACCGAGCTGGCCGCCCGAAACGGCATGGACATGGAAATGGGCACCCGCCCTCCCTATGACAGCAATTACCTCGCTGCTCCGTTCCTCAAAGGTTTGAACACCGGGAAATATCCCATGTCAGTGATCGATGACAAAGTCAGCCGGCATCTTTACGTGATGTTTAAACTGAACCTGATTCACGACCCCGCCGCCCCCTCCAACAGCCCGCCGGAGCCCGCCGGTCCCTTGAGCACGCCGGAACATCAGGACACCGCCCGCCGGATTGCCGAGGCCTCCATCGTCCTCCTGAAAAACAAGAGCCTGCTTCCGCTGGACTCATCCAAGATCAAATCCATTGCGGTCATCGGCGCCAATGCAGCCGCGGAATTCGCCCACGGCGGCGGCTCCGCCAATATCAAGACCCCTTACGAAATCACGGCGTTAGCCGGGATCAGCAACCGCGCCGGCGCCGATGTCCGCATCACTTACTCGCCCGGTTACGTTGCTCCCGCGGGCCGGGGTGGCGGCCGCCGCGGTGGTGGCGCTCCTCCCGTAACTGCCGTCGGCAATTCCAATTTGGTTGCCGACGCCGTGGCCGCCGCAAAGGCGGCGGATGTGGTGATTTTTGTCGGTGGCCTCAACCACAATGGCGGTTACGATGCGGAAGGCGTGGACCGGCCAAACTTGAAACTGCCCGGCGGCCAGGATGAGTTGCTTCAAAAAATTGTTGCCGCCAATCCCAAAACCGTCGTTGTTCTCATGGGCGGAGGCGCGGTTGAAATGGAGCCGTGGCTCGAAAAAACCCCGGCCGTCCTGTATGCGTGGTACGGCGGGCTTGAGGCCGGGCATGCGCTGGCGCGCGTCTTGTTCGGGGACGTGAACCCCTCCGGCAAGCTCCCCTGCACCTTTCCCCGGCAATTGTCCGACTCGCCCGCCCACGCGCTGGATGCTTATCCCGGAACCAACGGCACCGTGACCTACACCGAGGGGCTGCTCGTCGGCTACCGCTGGTTTGACGCCAAAAAAATCGAACCGCTGTTCCCCTTCGGCCACGGCCTCTCCTATACCGCGTTTAAATACTCGGGATTGAATCTCGTCCAGGATGCCGACACGAAGAATCCCGTGGTCACCGTCGAATTTGAACTCGCCAACTCCGGTGGCCGCGAAGGCGCTGAAGTGGCCCAAGTTTACGTGCAGGAGGTGAACCCCTCCGTGTTGCGGCCCGTCAAGGAACTGAAGGGTTTTGCGAAAGTGTTTCTCAAGCCGGGGGAAAAGCAGAAGGTTTCCGTCCGGCTGGATCAGGCGGCCTTTTCCCATTATGATCCCGACCGCAAGGGCTGGGTCGCCGACCAGGGTGATTTCAATGTCATCATCGGCAGTTCTTCGCGCGACATTCGTCTCCACGGCAGGTGCCACCTGGACGAAGCCGTCTTTCAGGCCGATTGATCGGCTTGATCCCAAGAATTAATTTATGAAAAAACGCCTGCTTGTCATTGCCCTGGCCGTACTGCTGGCTGCTCAAGCCGCCCTGGCCGGAAATTACACGAACTTCGAGGTCGCCATCTATATTCCAGTGACCGTTGTCAAAACTCTGGGGGATCCCAACACCCTCAGCGGTCAGTGGGATTTGATTCGCAGCCAGTTAAAGGTGGACAAGGTCTACATCGAGGTGCAACGCGACCGGAACGTGGCGACCGACGACGTGCTGGAACGGGTCAAAAAATTCTTCGTCGACCGCGGCGTCAAGGTGGCGGGCGGGATGACCTGCTCCGAAGGCAACTATCTCAGCCAGTTCCAATCCTTTTGCTACACGGACGCCGCCGACCGCGAGTTCGTCAAACACGCGGCCGAACTGGCGGCCCGGCACTTTGACGAAGTCATTCAGGATGATTTTTTCTTTTACTCGACCAAAAAGGACTCGGACATCGCGGCCAAGGGCAACCGGAGCTGGACCCAGTTCCGGCTCGAGGTGATGGATGACGCCGCGGAAAACCTCATCGTCAAGGCCGCGAAGGCGGTCAATCCGCGGGTCAAAATGGTGATCAAATTCCCCAACTGGTATGAAGACGCCCAGGGGCTGGGTTACGATCTCGACAAGGAATCGAAGATTTTCGACGGCATCTACTCCGGCACGGAAACGCGCGACCCGGAACTCACCGACCAAAACCTGCAGCAATACGAAAGCTACCAGATTGTCCGCTATCTTGAAAACATCGCGCCCGGCCGCAATGGCGGGGGCTGGGTGGACACCTATGGCAACCGTTACATCGACCGGTACGCGGAGCAGCTTTGGGATGTCACTTTCGCAAAGGCGCGGCAGATGATGCTGTTCGAGTGGACGGGCCTGGGCCACGTCGCCAGCCAAGGCGAACGGACGGGCTGGGCGGGCCTGCATACGAGCTTTGACTACGATGAAATGACCAGGTCGGTCCCCGCCAATGCGCCGACCACCATGGCGCGGGTCGCCGGTTATTCATTGGAACAGGTGGACGCATTTCTCGGCCAGCTCGGCAACCCCATCGGCATCAAGTGCTACAAACCCTATCAATCCTCCGGCGAGGATTTTCTCCACAACTACCTCGGCAACCTCGGAATCCCGATTGATCTCCGGGCGGAATTTCCCACGAACGCCGACGTGGTGCTGCTGACCGAGTCCGCGAAGTTCGATCCCAACATTGTGGCCAAAATCAAACACAACCTGGTTGCTGGAAAATCCGTCGTCATCACGTCCGGGCTTTTCCGGGCGTTGCAGGGAAAGGGCATCGAGGACATTGTCGAGGCGCGCTGCACGGACCGCAAAATCGTCGCGCACCAGTATACGAGCGGTTATGGCGCGGGCTTCAGCCTGCCCTTTGGCAGCCCGCAGGAGGGGGAGATACTGTTTCCGGAAATTGATTTCTTCACGAACGACTCCTGGGCCCTGGTCCGTGCCCTGGCGGGCGGACGCGGTTATCCCCTGCTGTTCATGAATCGTTACTCGAACGGCGTCCTTTACGTCTGGACCATGCCGGATAATTTCAACGACCTCTATCGCATGCCCTCCGAGGTCACGGGAATGATCACGAGTTATTTCATGACCGGCTTTCCGGTGCGGCTGGAAGCGCCAGGCCAGGTGGCGCTCTTCGCCTATGACAACAACACGTTCATTGTCGAGTCGTATCGTGACACTGAAACCGTCGCCAACGTTTTCGTTTCCCAATACGGAGCAAAATTGCGCAATATTCTCAACGGCGAAACCCTCACCGGCAAGATTGGATCCGTGCTCGCCCGGCGCGGGGGGAGGGGCGACAGTGATGTGCCTTATACGAGCTTCAACGTCCATCTGGCGCCGCATTCCTATCTTGTGTTCGCCGTTGAAAAATGACGCCCGGCCGCCGCAGGCCCCGATTTTTCCACCCTGATTGTTTCGACTTCGGCATCGGGCCGGATCGATCAATCAGAAGAGGGAAAGTTCAAGCCGGAATGAAGGGAAGTGTCTCGCGAAAAACGTGAAGGAAACGAAATGCACAGATAAATTTGACGGGAGAAAATTTTGTGCGAAAATGGTTGGCGTTGGTTGATAGATGAGAGTTGGCGGGTTGAGAATCGGGACGGAAGAGGAGGGTGAATCGGACGAGTCCAACGTCCAAGGCCCAAAGTCCAAAGTTATGGGGACTCGCGCGGTGTCTGCATGGCAACGCGGGCAGGTTCTTTGACAATCTATCGGAACGTGAGCCCGACAAGCCTGTCGGGGGTGAGCTGTTCAACGGAAAATTCGACGTAAGTAGTTGATTTCTCACTTAAGCAGGTGAGGCGGTTGAGGGGTTTTATTTGGAAATGTCTGAGAATGAGTGGGTTAGGGGTGAATTTTGAAATGATATTGCAAGTGGTTGATATTTCGCCGGTTATCACCGATTTGCATGATTTTTCAGGCCATTTCTCACCCATAAGGGGGTTGGTTTCTCGTCGGCTAGGAAGAAAACGGGGGATAAACAACAAAGACGCGAAGACGAAAAGGGCCAAATTTTTTTGACAGGATTAACCGGATTAACAGAATTCGGGAGGACGGAAGGGGCGGAATCGACACGATCCGCCTCCGCCCGGCTCCCGCCTCCGCAGAAGCTACGGCGGGGCGAGCCGGCGCGACACGATAAAACACAATAAAACACGATAGTGGCGGATAGAAAAAATTGATGGTCGAGAGCTGAGAGCAACGAGAGCGGTCATCGCACCCGCCTCCGCCAAGGCTACGGCGGCCAAGGCGCAAATGACGCTACTTGGAAATGCCTGCTTGACGTCCTGCCGCGCCGGGACGTTTACTTTTCTCGCAACTCCTTAACATTTATGGTCATGCAAAATTTTCAACGTCAACTCCTCTCTCTGATTACATCCGCCCTCCTTTGCACCGGACTTGCTACAGGTTCGTCATTGCGCGCGGCGGACATGGCCCAGGCACCGGCGTTGAACACGCCATGGGATTGGACGGGCATCATCGGCACGGGCCAGAGCCTGTCGGTGGGCGAACAGGGCAGGCCGGTGCGGTCCACGACGCAGCCGTACCATAATCTCAAGCTCTCCACGGGCGACCTAAATTGGCCGGTGGATCCGGAGGACACGAACCTCGCGCTGGTGCCGCTCATCGAGCCGATTGGCCGGCAGGCGCCCCGTTACCCCAGTTCGTGGCCGGAGAACATCTCGGGCGAGACGCCGCATTCCGCGATGGCGAACGAGCTGACGGCGCTGGTGATGGCGTCGTCGGGCCGTGATTACGTGACGGTGCACAGCGCGGTGGGCGAGAACGGGCAGGGCATGAAGTTCCTGAAGAAAAACGCGATTGTGGTGGGCACGAACGGGCATTCGTACGAGGGGGCGTTGATTGAGACGAAGGCCATCACGCGCCTGGCGAAGGCGGCCGGGAAGACCTACGGCGTCGGCGCCATCACGCTCACGCACGGCGAAAGCGACGCGGGAAACATGAGTTACGAGGAGCAATTGCATCAGTTGTGGTCGGATTACAACACGGACCTGCCGGCGATCACCGGGCAGTCGCAGAAGATTCTGATGATTCTCTCGCAGCAAAATTCGGTGAACGACAGCGCACCGTCCACTCAGGCGGAATGGAAGGCGGGCGTGGATCATCCGGACGAAATGGTTTGCTCTGGCCCGAAGTATCAATATCCGTACGCGGAAGGCATCCATCTGACGGCGCTGGGCTACCAGGAATTGGGCGAGAAGTACGCGCAGGTTTATTATCAGCGGGTCATCTTGGGCAATAACTGGCAGCCGCTGGAGCCATTGGGCGTAGAGCGGAATGGCACGGTGCTGACGGTGCATTTCCATGTGCCAGCGGGGCCGCTGGTCTGGGACACGGAATTGCAAACGCCGCACGGGACGAATGACACCTGGAAGGCGGGCAAGGGTTTTGAGGTGATTAGCGCCTCAGGCACAAAGATAACGATAACGTCGGCGGAAATAGCCGGGGACAGCGTGGTTATCACGTGCGCGGAGGATCCGGGCGCGGGGGCGCGGGTGGGTTATGCAATGAAGGCCGAACCAGCAGCCCCGGGCCAAAAGCGGGGGCCGATGATGGCGACGCCATACCGGGGGACGTTCCGGTGGGGCTTGCTGCGGGATTCGGACGCGTTCGAGGGGTCGGTGACGAAGAAGGTGCAGCCGAACTATTGCGTGGCGTTTGAGTTAAGGGCGGAATGAGCGCGAAATGCGGAATTTAAACGCGAAAAACGCGACACCGTCGAAGCCTTGTAACCACCGGGCGGGCCCAGCACCCAGCGGGCAGAGCCTGCATTCATTGGGAGAAAGGCGGGAAGTTAGAGTGATTAAAAACCGCACAAGTATTTTATTTTCAATAACTTATGAAATATTGCGGCTTAATCAGATATAGAATCCGGGGCTACCGAAGTATTGGGTCAAAACATTTCTCAAAAGAGGTGGCGGCCTGCAGAATATTCGGTATAGTAAGTGCTTATCAGGCATTGAATAAGACTTTTGGCAGAAATGAGAAGTTGACATTGTTTGGCGAAGTTGCTTATTTATCCGCCCCTTTGATGGGGAAGATTTGAGATTATTTTTATGTACGCTGTATTGGAAACCGGCAGTAAACAGTATCGGGTCGCTGCGGGCGACCGTTTGGAAATCGAGCGCTTGGACATCGAAGCCGGGAAACCGGTGACGTTTGACCGCGTGCTGCTGGTGAACAACGACGGCAAGCTGACGGTGGGTTCGCCCACGGTGGCGGCGGCAAGTGTGCTCGCGGACGTGGTGGAACACATTCGCGGCGAGAAAAAGATCGCGTTCAAGATGAAACGCCGCAAGGGGTATCATCGCACGGTCGGTCATCGTCAGGAGTTGACGGTGGTGAAAATCAAGGACATCAAGATTTAGCAGGATTTAGCAGTTATGGCACATAAAAAAGGTCAGGGCAGCGTCCGGAATGGACGCGACAGCGCCAGCAA
>DATMLG010000485.1:0-10505 GCA_035570675.1 Verrucomicrobiia bacterium
GGCTGGGGGAAATCACCGTGGTGGGCAATCGATATTTCAGTTCCAACAACGTGCGGCGGGCATTGCCGGGCCTTACGACCAACGTGCTGCCCAACACAAAATGGCTGCAACCGGAAATTGACCGCGCCAACACCAATCCCGACCGCCAGATTTATCCAAAGATTTTGCCGGGCGCAATTCCGGGAACCTCCACGCTCATGTTGCAGGTCCAGGACCAGCTTCCGTTGCACGGCCATCTGGAACTGAACGACAAGGCCACGCCCGACACACCCAGGACCCGCATTGACGGCGCATTGCAATACAACAATCTCTGGCAGCTTGATCACCAGATTGGCCTGGGCTACACCTTTTCACCGCAGGCCATGAAACCGGACAACCAAGGCCTGCAGTTCTACGACCAGCCGGCGGTGGCCAGTTACAGCGGTTATTATCGCATTCCTCTGGGCGCTCCCAGCAGTCTCCGTCAAACCTATGAACATATGCCGGTTAATTTCGGCTACGACGAGGCCACGCATCGTTTCAATCTTCCGCCGGTGACCGGCAGCCCGGAATTGATTTTTTACGCCTCGCGTTCCACGACCGACACCGGGGCGCGGTTTGGCCCGGTGAGTACCGTTGGTACCAATACCGCAACTCTCACTGTCACGAGCCAGGACGCCGAGCGCGAGCCCACCTCAACTGCAAATATCGGGGCAAGATACATTCTTCCGCTTCCAGAGCGGCGGGGAATCCAGTCCTCATTTAGCGCGGGATTCGATTTCAAATCCTACCGGCTTCAAACGATCCTGACAAATTTCACGACCGTTCAGGAGTTCTCAACCAACACGCCCCCTGCCCTCATCTACGACAGCACCGTTCCCGAACCGACTTATAGCGCGAATTCGGTCGTGTACGCGCCGTTGTCTGCGGGCTGGTCAGGCTCACGCGTTGATGCGCTGGGCACGAGCAGCTTCGGGCTGAACGGCAGCTTGTATCTCGCGATGCTTTCCTCGTCCGACGCGCACATCCAGGCAGTGGCGGGCTCGGCCCGGGCCGGCGGCAATTATGCCACGCTCAATTTCAATCTGGGCCGCGAGCAGAAGCTCCCTTGGGACTGGACGCTGTCGGCGCGGGCAAACGGCCAATGGAGCAGCGAACCGCTCATCAGCAACGAACAATTTGCACTCGGCGGAGTCAACAGTGTGCGCGGCTATTTTGAAGGGGATGAACAGGGGGATTCCGGCTGGTCGGCGAGCCTTGAAGCGCGCACCCCCTTCTTTACCACGCAGGTGGCAACCATCGACGACTTCGTGCCAACCTGGCTGCGCGGCTCGGTATTCGTGGATTATGGGCAGCGTTACCTGCTTGATCCCTCTCCGGGCGTCAGCCGCGTCCGCTCGTTGATGGGCTCCGGGTTCGGACTGTCCGCCAATATCAACAACCATTTTGAAGCCCGCATCAATGTCGCCTGGCCAATGTTCGATTCTCCCAACACGCATGCCGGTTTGCCGTTCGTGCATTTCGCATTTGGAGCGCAATTCTGATGAAAAGACATCAAACATTCCGCACGGTCATGATGGTCATCACCGTTGGCGTGGCTCCCGGCGTGCAGGCCAATCCGGCCGGTCTCAGCGTGGCCAGCGGTTCCGCGAGCGCGGTCGCCAGCGGCGCCCAGCTTAATGTGACGGCCTCATCGGGCGCGGTGTTGAACTGGCAGAGTTTCAACATTGGAAGCGGGGAGACGACCATTTTTCAACAACCTTCCGTCACTTCCGTTGTGTTCAACCAAATCAACGATAAAAATCCGTCGCAGATCTGGGGCAGCCTTCAGGCCAACGGCATTGTCGTGCTGGAAAACCAGTCCGGGTTTTATTTCGGGCCGAATGCCGTGGTCCGAGCCCCCGGATTTGTGGCCACAACGGCGGCGTTGACGCCGCGGGATTTCGGCAGCGGCGCGTTCTGGCAGTTTAACGGGCCGCCGCCACAGGCCAGCATCATTAATTACGGGCAGATCGACGCGGGAAAGGCCGGATCGGTTTTTTTAATCGCCGAGAACATCGAAAACCACGGCACCATCACCGCGCCCGGCGGCAACATCGGGCTGGTGGCCGGGCAGCAGGTGTTGATTTCTGAACGCCCGGACGGCCGGGGCCTGAGCGCACAGGTAACCCTGCCCTCCGGCTCCGTGGACAATTCGGGCCGCATCATCGCGGATGCCGGCACCATTGCCCTGAACGCGCAGGTGGTAAACCAAAACGGCATCATTCAGGCCGACTCGGTGCTTCAGCAAAACGGCTCCATCGAACTGGTGGCGTCGGATGACTTGCGGCTCGGGGCGAACTCGCAGATCCTCGCGCGGGGCGCTGATTCGGGCAACAGCCCGGGCGGTTCCGTCACCCTCAAATCCGGCAACAATTTCAGCGACGAAAACGGCAGCGAGATTGTTACGACCGGCGGCACACCGGGCGGCAATGGCGGCAATGTGGAAATCAGCGCCCCGAACATACTCTCTCTCAATTCTTCGATGGATGCCTCGGCACAGACGGGGTTCAACGGCGGGCAGCTTCTGCTGGATCCGACGGAAATTATCCTCGGCACGAGCGGGTCCGGCAGCGTCGGCAATGGCGCTGTGACCGCGGGCAGTTCGACGGGCACCCTGAACCTGAACGTCAACACTGCGTTCCAGAGCATGAACTTTTCCCAAATCACCCTGCAAGCCTCGGATGACATCACCATCTCGCCAGGAGTCAATTGGAATTTGAGCGCCAGCACCGGTCTGACCAGCGGCCTGCTCACCTTGCAGGCGGGCAACAACATCATATTTGGCAGCACCACCAGCACGGTGGGCGCTTCAATTATCGATGCCAACAACTGGTCGGTAAATCTCCAGGCGGGAGTGAATTTCGCCACGGGCCTGGTCCAGGCGGGTGCGGCCGCCGGTTCCGGCTCAATTCTTTTCGAGGGAGGGAATTACGCGACGGCCCAGACCCCGGGCTCTTTCATTCGGACGGCGGGCGGTTCCATCACACTGACCGCCAGCCAGTCCATCGAAGTCGGGAATGGATGGATCAACACGGTCGGGGGCGGAAACATCCTGGCCAATGCGCTTTCGGGCGACATCAATGCCGGGATCAATAATGCGGGCTATTTGATATCCTCGTCCGGGTTGGTGGTCGGCCCGACCGGGGGACCTTCTCAAGTTGGCGGGATATCCACCATCGGCGGCGGAAACGTCACCTTGGAGGCGGGCAATGATGTGATCAGCATTCCAAACCCGACGGCAAAGTCGTCCACCATCACTCCCGGCGCCTCCGGAGCGTATGGCGGCGGAAATGTGACCGTGATTGCGGGCAATCAAATCACGGGCAATTTCCTGGTCAGCAACGGCACGGGATTGCTCGAAGCGGGGGTTGCCGTTCAAAAGGATCCGGTCACCGGAAGTTACGATGCCACAGTCAATCCGGCGGAAGCGACCGCCGATATTGGCAGCACCCAGAACCCGGTGACGCTGAGTTTGATTGCCGGAAATTGGCACGCTTTTGCGGCCCAGAATATTTTTCTCAATGAGGTGAACAATCCCAACGGCACTTTCAACTCGTTCAACCAGACTGTGCCTGCGAACGCGTTTGCGGGCAACGGGGACGCCTCCGGCGCGATCACCGCACCCCCCGCCAAATCGTCCTTTCTGTTCAATTATGCCCCCGACTCCGGCGCCTCCTTTTGGGCCGGGAATTCCATCACCCTGGGGGCCGGCAATCTGTTCCGGCTCACGAGCCAGACAATCACCAGCGCCCCAAACAAGGCGATTTATCCGCCAAATCTGGCCCTGGAAGCGGGGGCCGGCGGAATCACTTTTGATCAATCAATCATCCTTTATCCCTCCAGCCAGGGATCGCTCAACATCGTTACGCATGATGGCGGCGACCTGAACGGAGTCTTCGTTGCAGGGACCGGCTTCGGCACCGGAATCTACATGTCCGACAGCGGATTGCCGGGTTGGTCCACCTTTCAGACCGGCCATGCTGTGGACCCGTTGTATTTGGCTGACGCAAACGACCCCAATCCGGCCGTCAGTTTGAACATCTCCGGCAGTATCAACACGTTCTCTTTGACTGTACCCACCGCGGCCTCGATCACCGCCGCCAGCTCCTATAATTTTGGGTTCACGGGACAAAACCTTTCCCCCTCGGCGGTTACCAGCATCAACATTGCGGGCGACATCGCCTACCGTGGAGACGCGACCTCGGTCGCGCTCAGTGATTACAACGCCGCCCCCCTGCCGGCTGATCTGTTTGATAATTCCATCAGCGGCGACCCCGCTGTCACTGAAAATCTGTTTTATAACGCCGCCACCGGCCAGCTTTCGTTCGTCGGCATAATGTCCCTGGTCGGAGCCACGAGCGATTTGGCTTTCCTGCTGAATCCATATATCGTGGTCACGTACGCCAACGGGCAGCAGCAGAAGGTGCCGGTTGTCCTTTCTTCCCAGCAACAGGCGGCCATTGAGGCGCTCAGCGCCGCCAGCCAGACTGCCGTTTCCGACCACAGCGGCAACGGTATCGCTCTCAGTGGCCCGGGCCAGTTGAATATCACGGCGCAGAACATGGACCTCGGCATCTCCAGCGGCATCCAGGTGAATCAAACGCTTCTGCCGGAATTGACCGGCATCTCCCTTCAGGGCGCCTCCCTGGACGTCACTTTGACCGGCGATTTGGAAATGACTTCGACGAGAATCGTGAACTCCGGATGGGAGGGCGCAATCAATTTGACCGCGGGCGGAACGGTTGATGTGGGTCAGCAGTCAGGCATTTTGGGCCCTCCCAACTCCTCCCGCGGCATCTACACCTCCGGCGGCGGTGATGTTACCGTGATGACCACGGGGGATGTTAATGTGGATGGCTCGCGCATCGCCGCCTATGACGGAGGAAATGTCACGGTCACCTCGCAGCAGGGCGATGTCAACGCCGGTTCAGGCGGCAACGGCGCGGTTACTGTTGATTCCGTGGTCGAGCTGGGCCCCGGCGGCGTTTTGGAAAATTTGTCGAGCCTCCCTTTATACAACGGCGGTGTCCCCTTTTACGGGAGCGGCATCATGGACGTAACTCCCGCCGGTTCGTCCATGCCCGTTGGCAACATCACCGTCAGCGCCCCAAACGGCAGCATCAATGCCAACGTCGGGGGGATTGAACAGATCGCCTTCAACAACCTCGCCACACCCGGCAATTATATTGATCTGACCGCGGGGAAGGACATTGATGCGGGAAATTCCGGCGTCATCGGCTCAGATATCCGGGCGAAGGCGGGCGGCAACATCTCGGGGGTGTTCGTTGGCACCGGCAGTGTGGACATCAATGCCGTGAATAATTTCAGCGGCACGGTGGTGGGTTCGTCCACGGTCGCCATCAATGCGGGCGGGACCGTTTCGGGCACCGTGGTCGGCGGGGAAAGCATCTCGGTGAGCGGCGGGGACATCACCGCCAGCCTGGTTTCAGGTTCTGTCTCCACCACGGGTGATGCCAGTTCGGCCAGCGTGGGCGTGCCGGCTTCCAATGTGCCGGCCGAAGACGCGAAAGTCGCAAATGATGCTTCCACGACCGCCACCAAGACGGGCGATCAGGATTCGGATGACGAAGACGACCGTCGAAAGCGTTCGGCAAAAAACGGGATGCTCGCCACGGCAATCGGCCGGGTGACCATTCTGCTGCCCGACAAAAAATGAGGTAAAATATGATGATCAACCAGACACTCACCGACACTCGTGCAGGCACGAGAATTTTAATCGCCCGCAAGGACGCAAACTTCTTCCGGCTCATCAAGGCCAGGCTGAAGGACGAAGGCTATGATGTGGCGGGCGCAACCGACGGCGAGGAAGCCTTGAAGCAGATTTCACTTCATCTCCCCGACCTGATAGTGCTGGACGTCACGCTCTCGGCGCGAAGCGGCTTCGAAGTCTGCAAGCGGGTCCGGAGCGACAAGACCCTGCCGCGCGTGGCCATTCTCGCGCTGACGGCGAGGGCGGAGGAAGCGGAGATCGCCTTTGATTTGGGAGCCGACGACCACGTGACCAAGCCATTCACGGAACTGGAATTGATGCTGCGAATCAGGCGCTTGCTGCGCGCCCGCCGGCCCGTGCCCGCGGAAACGGACACGGACGAAATCGCCATGGAAGACTTGCATCTGGACATTCCCCGTCACCAAACCACCGTTGCGGGCAAGCACGTTCATCTGACCCTGACGGAGTTCAATTTGTTGAAAGTGCTCGCCCAGCGGCGGGGCCGCGTCCAGTCCCGTGAACGGCTGCTGCAGGACGTCTGGAATTACAACACCTCTCTTGACACCCGCACCGTGGACACGCATGTGCTCCGGTTGCGACGCAAGCTTGGCAACGCGCAGAGGTATCTGGAATCGGTTCGCGGCATGGGATACAGGTTTGTCGAGTCTGATCCAGCGTAAGCGTGAACACCGACACCCCATGACTCCACAATCCCAGCCCCGCAAGCCGCGCAATTCCTCCCGCGTCAACTGGCTCATCTCGTTGAGCATTCATGGGTTGATTGTGTTGGTGGCATTCTATTTTGCAGCGCGGTCGGGGTTGATTGGCAAACAATTGCAGAAACTGACGGTGCAGATGGTCAAGGAACCAGCGCCGGAAAAGCCCAAGGAAAAGGAAAAACCAAGGGAAGAACCGCCCAAGGTGGAAACACCAAAACTGGCCGTCACACCCGTCATAACCGTGCCCAAGGAGACGGCGCATCCATCATCCGCCTCCCCGGGCACAGCAACCGCGCCGGCCGTCGCCCCGCCACCCGCGGAAATCGCCGGATTCGATTTCGATGGCGGCAAAACCGTGGTTGCTGATTCCGATGCAATTTCCACCTACAAAGGTTTGGTGGAGAACTCGCTGCGCGCCCGCTGGAACCGGCCGGCGGATGTCGATGACCTTTTGTTTGTGGCGGAAATTGATATCACCGTAAATGGGGAGGGCGAACTGAGCAATCCAGTGTGGAAAAAGGGTTCCGGCAACAAACAATGGGACGATTCGGTTAAGGCGGCGCTGGCGGCAACCAAGAGTGTGCCCCTGGCGCCGCCAAAGAATTTTCCGCCGCGTGTGACTGTGCGCTTCGATGTCACGGAAGACTCGCAGTCAATCTTGCCTTGAGGCGGTTATGCGCAAATCCTGAAAGGGCAAATGCGACAAAACCATGGAGAATAAGGGTTAAAAGGGGTGTCTGGCGGGGGGATTTGAAGATGGTGGTAGGTGATGGATTCGAACCATCGAAGGCGTAAGCCAGCAGATTTACAGTCTGCCCCCGTTGGCCACTTGGGTAACCTACCGGCCGGCGTCCCGGGACGCGAGCCGCAAATCAAATCAGACCCGCCCGCGCTTGTCAATCCGCCGCCGCTGGCCTAACCTAGAGGCATGTTCGACTCCTTGAGCGGCAAGCTCCAGAACGCCTTCAAAAACCTGCGCGGCCTCGGCAAGATTTCCGAGGCCAATGTGGCCGATTCCCTGCGCGAGGTCCGCATGGCGCTGCTCGAGGCGGACGTCAATTTCAAGGTGGCGCGCGATTTCATCGAACGCGTCAAGACCAAGGCGGTCGGGACGGAGGTCATCCAAAGTCTGCACCCCGGCCAGCAGATCATCAAAATCATCCACGACGAACTGGTGGATCTGCTCGGTTCGTCGAACACCTCGCTCAACCTGAGCGGCAACCCCGCGTGTGTGCTGATGGCCGGTTTGCATGGCTCGGGCAAGACCACTTCCAGCGCAAAGCTCGCCAAGTATCTGCTCAAACAGGGGCGCACGCCTTTGCTCGTGGCCGCGGACGTGTACCGCCCCGCCGCCATGGAACAGTTGGAAACGCTGGCGCGGCAGATTGAAATTCCCGCATTCGTGCAAAAGGGCGAGACCGACGTCCTCAAAATTGCGCGGGGCGCGCTGGAGTTTGCGAAGGCGAACAACCGCAACACGCTGATTTTCGACACTGCGGGCCGATTGCAGATTGACGAGCCGCTCGTTCAGGAACTCGTGCGCCTGCGCGATTTCATCAAGCCCCAGGAAATTTTGCTGGTGCTTGACGCCGCCACCGGCCAGGAGGCGGTCAACGTGGCCACGCATTTTGACCAGGCGCTCAACATTACGGGTTCCATTCTCACGAAACTGGACGGCGACGCCCGCGGCGGCGCGGCGCTGAGTTTGAAGGCGGTCACGGGCAAGCCCATCAAGCTCGCGGGCACGGGCGAGAAGCTGGAGGACTTCGAGCCGTTTCATCCGGAGCGTATGGCGTCGCGGATTTTGGGAATGGGCGATGTGGTCAGCCTGGTGGAACGGGCGGCGGAGGCGGTGGACGAGGACGAGGCGAGGCGCATGGAGGAGAAGATGCGCAAGGGCCAGTTCACGCTGGAGGATTTTCTGGAGCAATTGCGCGGGATGAAGAAGCTGGGGTCGCTGGAAAGCATCGTGGGCATGCTGCCGGGCGGGTCGGACATGTTGAAGGGCGCGGACATGGCGAAGCAGGAAAAGGAATTCAGCCATATGGAGGCGATGATTTGCTCGATGACGCCGAAGGAGCGGCAGACGCCGCAAATTCTCAATGCCAGCCGCCGCATCCGCATTGCCAAGGGCAGCGGCGTGACGGTGTCCGAACTAAACACGATGCTCAACAAGTTCAGCCAGATGCAGCAGATGATGAAAAAGATGGGCAAGTTTCAAAAGATGATGATGAAGGGCGGCGGCGCGCTGCCGGGGATGTTTGGGCGGAGGTAAAATTCAGCGCGAGGGCACGGAACGGCAATGCAAACTTCCCAGACATTGCCCGAACCGCCCGCGGGACTGGCGCTGGCATACGGCGAGGTGACGTTGACCTTCGGTGGCGTCGTGCCGGCGGACGGCAGGCCGGGGATTGTGCCGTATTATCATTTCCGCGTTCTGACGGCGGATGGAACGGATGTGGGGCGCATCAATCTGCGCGTCGGCGACAGCTACCACGTCAATATCATTGTCGGGCACGTCGGGTATGAGATTGCGGAGGCGTATCGGGGACATGGCTACGCGTTGCAGGCTTGCCGGGCGATTGCACCATTTGTGCGGACAGTTTATCCCTCGGTCATCATCACGTCGGACCCGGAAAACGTGGCGTCGGTGCGGACGATTGAACGGCTGGGCGCGGAGTTTATTGAGGAAGTGGCGATCCCTCCGGACGATCCGCAGTATGCGCGGGGATCAAGAAGGAAGAGGCGGTATTGCTGGAGGCCTTGAGACCCTCAGGTTTCCAACGGTCCGCCGACGTTGATTCCGTGCTTCAGACAATAGGCGGTGTTTTCGACGTATTTGTCCGCCCACCATTTAAGTTTCGCCCGCTCTTCCGGTTTCAAGACCCGCACCACCCGGGCGGGCGAACCCAGCACCATGGAGCCCGCCGGAATTTTGGCGCCCTGGGTCACCAGCGCGTTCGCCCCGATCAAACATTGGTCCCCGACCACCGCGCCGTCCAGGATGGTCGCGCCCATGCCGATGAGCACCTCGTTTCCCACGGTGCAGGCATGGACTATCGCCGAATGGCCCACGGTGACGTAATTGCCGACGATGCAGGGGAATTCGTCGGCCAGGTGCAGCACGGCGTTGTCCTGGATGTTGGAATGATGGCCAATCTCGATGTAATTGATGTCGCCGCGGACGGTGGCGTTGTACCAAACGCTGGCGTGGTCGCCAATACGCACGTCGCCGAGCACCACCGCGGTCTTGGCGATGTAGACGCCGGCACCAAGCCTGGGTTTTGCGCGCAAAAAAGTGTCCAACTGGCGGTTCAAGCTGTCCATCGCGCCAAGTATAACGGTTCTGCGCCGGAATGTCAGCCCTTTGGTGTATTGCGCGGGAAGATTTGCGTTCCTGCCCGTGTTGAGTTATCTCTGTCGTGAGCGCCAATATATGTCCAAACCGCCCGTCAAACCTTCCCGGCCCCCGCGAACGCGGCGGCAAATGCCGAAATCATTCAAGGACCTGACGCCGTCCAAAGCGTTTAATCCACGCACATTTTTTCATGAGATGGTCTGGAAGGCGTTCCTGACACCGCGCACGGGGCAACACCGGCGGCCGGCGTTTCCAAAACTGACCCGCGGGCAACTGGCATTGACGTGGATTGGCCATGCTTCCTTTCTGATTCAATTCACCGATTTGAACGTGCTGGTGGACCCCAATTTCGCGAACTGGCTGTTTCTGCTCAAACGCATCAAGCGTTCGGGCCTGCGCATCGAGGATTTGCCGCCGATAGATCTGGTGCTGCTCACGCACGCGCACTTCGATCATTTCCACAAACCCAGCCTGCGCCGGCTGCCGCATCCGAAAATCGGCGTGATGCCCTGGGGCATGGGCGACCTCGCGCGCAATCTTGGGTTCGAGCGCATTGTGGAACTGGACTGGTGGGAAAGTTTCACGCATCGTGACTGGAAGGTCACGCTGACGCCGTCCAAACATTGGGGGGCGCGGGTGTTGCGCGACGACCATCGCGGCTACGGCGGGTTCGTCC
>DATMLG010000486.1:0-5528 GCA_035570675.1 Verrucomicrobiia bacterium
GAAGTTCTCCGCCAGGCCGGTTATCCCGATGATGTCATCCTTCGCGTGCAAAATCTTAATCTCAAAAAAAACTTCCCCGCCGACCCCGAAAGCCGCGTCCTCGAAGACGCCCTTTGTCTCGTGTTTTTGCAATATCAACTCGCCGATCTCGCCCGCAAGACCGCCGACGACAAAGTCATCAACGCGTTGCGCAAATCGTGGGCCAAAATGACTTCCGCCGCCCATGCGGAAGCCTTGAAACTCACCTACGGCGAGCACGAAAAGGCGTTGCTCGACCAGGCGCTGGCTGGATGATTTTGCCGTCGAGAACAAAAAAAACATCTCGATTAAGCGGGAAATCAACCACTTGCGTCGAAGAGATGAGGCGCGAGACTTCCAAGGATCTCGCGCCAGCGTGTTGGAGCGGCGGCTATTGCCAGTCCGGAAGGTCCGCCGCTTTGACTTTGGCTTTAGGATTCCGTCCCTGCCCTCAACAATCATCTCTCAACACTCAACTTTTTCTGAAGCGGCCCCAAGCGGCCCCAAGCGGCCCAGACTCCGAGTGACATTTCGCACTCCGCACTCCGAATTCCGCACTGGAACGCGGGAAATCAACCACTTGCATCGATTTATCCGGTGCCAGGCGGTTTTATCCGGCGGATCGGCGTTTGCGCAATGAAACGTTTTAACGTTTCAACGATTTGACGCCCAATTCAATTGTCAAAGAACCTGCGCCAGCGTCCACCCACTTTGGGCTTTGGACATGGGACCTTGGACTGGCCCTTGTTCGCGCTCCTCCCAACTCCCTCATTCTCTCACATCATCCTTAAAAATCAACCTTACTCTTCACTTCGGTTCCTCCCGTTGGTCAGCCCTCCGGCTTCCGCCCCATGATTGGCACACTGTATGCGGCAAGGGTCTTTGGTGTTGGCCAACGGAATCTAAATGTACCCATGAACTGCATGACCTGTCCTCTTTCTGGCCGAAAACCCGCTTTCGCTTTGCTTTTGCCATTGCTCTTGGCCACCGCGCTCGTGCTGCCGGCACTTGGAGACCCGGCCGGCGTGGTCTTCACCAGCCTTTATTCCTTCACCGGCGGCAACGAGGGCGCATACCCAGAGGCTGCGCTGGTGCAAGGCGGCGACGGATTTTTGTACGGTACGACTTCGGCCGGCGGCACGAACTATCACGGCACCGTGTTCAAAATCAGCACCAATGGGGTGCTGACCTATTTGTATTCCTTCACTGGCCTCGATGATGGCGCAATTCCGATGGGCGCGCTCGTGCAAGGCGGAGATGGCTGTTTGTATGGCACAACTTTGGGCGGTGGCGCGAACTATCACGGTACCGTGTTCAAAATCGGTACCAATGGGGTGCTGACCCATTTGCATTCCTTCACCGGGACCAACGATGGCGCATCCCCATACGCCGGGCTGGTGTTGGGCAGCGACGGCTGTTTCTATGGGACGACCGAAAAAGGCGGCGCCGCGAGCATCTTTCAAAACCTTGACTATGGCACCGTGTTCAAAATCAGCACCAATGGGATATTGACGATTTTATACTCATTCAGTTACGGCAATGCTTACCCGATGGCCGCGCTGGCGCAGGGCAGCGACGGCTGTTTCTGTGGCACGACGTGGGGAAATTATGCCGGCTTTGGTATTAATAGGTACGGCACCGCCTTCAAAATCAGCACCAATGGGGTGCTTACTAATTTATACTCCTTCACCGGGACCAAGGATGGCGCTCACCCGGTCGGGTTGATGCCGGGCAACGACGGCTGTTTCTATGGCACAACTTACGGCGGCGGTGCATTCACGAATCAATTCGGCCATGGCTGCGGCACGGTGTTCAAAGTTGGCTCCGATGGGACACTGACCAATCTATATTCTTTCACCGGAGCCAGTGATGGCGCGTGCCCACAGGCCGGGCTGGTGCCGGGCAGAGACGGCTGTTTCTATGGCACGACATTCGGTACCCGCCGGGGCCCCAACAATGGCACCATCTTCAAAATCGACACCAATGGGACGCTGGTAGTTTTACATTCATTCGGGTCGGTGCTGGCTACGAATGGCATTCCGCTTGACGGCGGTTCTCCCCTGTCAGGACTGGTGCAGGCAAACGACGGCAGTTTCTATGGCGCGACTTGCACCGGCGGCACAAATAACCAGGGCACCATATTCCGGCTTACCATCATACCAGCGTCCCAGACCGTCGCCTTGCCAACGGCGCGCTGAGTCTGACTTGGAGCGTGGAAACTGGCGCGACGTATCAGTTGCAATACAACCTGTCTGACTTGAATCCGGGCAACTGGCTCAATCAGGGCATCCCCGTCATCGCCACGGGACCCACGCTCGGCTTCATTGACCATGATACCGGCGAGTCGAAAAAGGCTTACCGGGTGAAGCTCCTGCTTCCGCCGTAAGGATTCTTTCAGGGTGCAACGAGGGAACGAAAAAGCTTGGGAGCAATAAAATGTGCCGCCCTGCTTTTTTCCGAATCTTGTGAATTGACTTATCCCCCGCCAGCTTCAGCATCCTTGGACTCTCTCAGAAGCGAGCCAAATATGAGATCCTTGTCGCTCTTTCGATGCCTGACGGTCGCCTTTTTGCTGGCCATTTGTTCCATCGGCGGTGCCCGTGCCCAGTCCTTCTTTGTTGCCAGCTATACCAGCAACACGATTGAACAATACGACTCCAGCGGCAATTCCATCATCCTTTCCAGCTCCGCGCTGAACCGGCCCAGCGGCCTCGTCCTCGACAATGCCGGCAATCTTTACGTAGCGAACTACAATGGCAACTCCATCATCAAGTTTGACACCAATGGAAACGAATCGGGCTACGCCGTTTCCGGCCTGGTCAACCCTTACGCCCTGGCCTTTGACGCTGTGGGCGCCCTCTATGCCGCAAATTACAACGCCAGTTCGATCGAAAAATTTGCCACCAACGGAATGGAGTCCGTTTTCGCCTCCGTCGGCGTAAACCATCCCGTGGGACTGGCCTTCGACGGCGCCAGCAATCTCTACGTCGCCAACTTCGGCAACAATACAATCGAGAAAATCGACCCCACCGGCCACGGCACCCTTTTCGCCACCAATATCAGTGGCAGCTTGAACGGTCCTTTCGGTCTCGTCTTCGACCGGCAGACGAATCTTTATGTGGCAAATTATGACGGCGGCACCATCGAGAAATTCGATTCTACGGGGAAGGCGACGCTCTACGCCTCATCGTTGACCGGCCCCGCCGGCCTCGCCTTTGACAGTGGAAGCAATCTGTACGTCACCAGCTTCAGCGGCAACACCATCACGGAACTCAATCCCGCCGGACACCCGACCCTCTTTGCCAATATCGGTTCCGGCCTGCACGGACCTCTGTTCATGGCGATGCAACCCGGTTTCGTGTCTCCGCCGGGGCTGCTTTACATCCGCCAAACGGGCTCCAATGCTGTCCTGAATTGGGGAACCCCCCTGTCCTTCGTCCTGCAATCCGCGACTGCCGTCAACGGGACCTACACCAACATCCCCAACGCATCCAGTCCTTATACCAACACCATCACCGGGACAAACCTCTTCTTCCGGGCGGCGCCGTCGAACTGAACCGCAATGCGCTCAGGGACACGGCGTCCAGGCTTTCAAAAAAACGGCCGAGTCGTAGAGATAGTCGCCATAATCCGCGATGGCTATTTTTACGTGGTTCGTCACGTTCGCGGCGACTTGCGCCTGTGCCGTCAACAACACCGTCATCCCGTCATACTGAATGTTGAACACCGGCGCAGGCTCGCCATACGGTGCCATGGCCGAATAAACTGGATCACGATTGTCCACATAATATTGCGGATTGGTCGGCGGGATTTGGCCGCCATTGGATGACAGGGAGCAGCCCCCATTAATGGTGTTGACGCTCACCGCCAGACTGGTGCCGGGAACGAGCGCGATGTTATTCGTGTTGGTCCAATTGGTCGCCGTGCGGTTGGTGCTGACAAAAATCGCCAGTGGATCGTTAAACGGGCCAATCCATTCGGGGTATTCCTCGGACGCAAAAATGTATTGAAATTCCAGCACCATGGCATTGGTCGAAACCACGTCGAACTCCAGCACGGCCGCGTCATGGGTTGACCCGCGCCCGACCAGATTGTCCAAATCCGGGTCGCCCGCGAAGCCAAATGCCGTCGTCGCCCCCGATAAATTATTCGGGCCGATCGCATTGGTGATGTCGCCCGTGGCCAGAATCACCCCGGTGTCCAGCGGCAAGCCGCAGCCGTTGCCCCCGCCGAAACTGCCGCACGCCGCGGACGCCCCGGTATAAACGACATTGGAGGGCGTGATCCACGGCGGCAACAGCATTTGCGCCAGTTCCGTCGGGGTCGTGTTCGAATTGACCGTCAAAACCCCGTTCGTCTGGCCCAGCCGGAAAAATCCCTCCGTCGCCGGCAAATTCCCGATCACAACGTTGCTGTTCATGCAACGCTGCATGAATTGCCACGCGCCCGGCGTGTCCAGATTGCTCGCATAAAACACGTCATGTGTCAGGTTCGTGTCGTTCCAGGGACGATGTATGACCAGCGAGGCGGATGAATTGGTGATGCCTTTGATCTGCAGCCACAAATTGTTTGTCGTCAATCCCTGCGCGAAAAGATCAAATCCGCCGCCACGGATGGCTGCGGGGCCGCCGGCAAACACCAGTGCGGCCACCATGATGATGGTTCCCACCCGCTCTCCGCGACGGTTGTTCATATTTTACCGTTTACTGCAACGAACCACCGGTCCAAAAGACGTCTGCCGATAAGGCTGATGGCAGTTTTGCATTTGGGGTCAGTGTTCCTCGTTCTGTGCTCAAACGCCGAGTTTCGTTGGGTTAGGTTATGCACCGGCGCGCAAAAAGTCAAGCTTGGAACGGAAACACGGCCTGCGCCCCTTATTCGTACCTTAACGACTCAATCGGGTCCAGATTCGCCGCCTTGTAGGCCGGGTAGGTGCCAAAGATGATTCCCACCACCGAACAGATGACCAGGCCGATGACCACCCAGTCGTAAGGAATCACCACCGGCAGCTCCATGTAATGCCCGGCCACGTTCCCGCCAATCACCCCCAGCACCACGCCAATCGCCCCGCCCAGCTCGCAAAGCATGATTGCCTCAATGATAAACTGGACCATGACACTGCGTTTCCTCGCCCCAATCGCGCGCCGGATGCCAATCTCCCGCGTCCGCTCCGTCACCGACACCAGCATGATGTTCATGATGCCCACGCCCGCGGCCAGCAGCGCGATCGAACTCACCAGCGTCACCCCCAGCCTCACAGCAAAGGTGAACGTGTTGAATTGTGCCAGCATTGAGTCGTTTGAAAAAATCTCAAAATCATCGTCCTTCCCCGGCGGCACTTTCCGCGCCACGCGCAAAATGTCCCGCACCTGCTCCACCGTGTCCTCGTAATCCGCCGCGCTGCGTGACTCGACCAGAATATTAATGCTTTGTCTGCGCGAACTGTAACGGTTCATCCCCGTCGTCAGCGGAATCACCACAAAATTGTCCTGGTCGCCTCCCGCCATCGA
>DATMLG010000487.1:0-4332 GCA_035570675.1 Verrucomicrobiia bacterium
ATAATGTTGCGCCCCGAAAAGTTTCACGGCCTGCGTCACGAGGTTGCGATGCAGCTGAATTTGCTCCCCCGTCGCGGCCAGTTGTTCGGGCTCGTCCGCAACAATGTCCAGGCGCACGCCCGGCGCCAGCGTTTCCACCCGGACATTGGCCCCCGCAAAAACCGGGCTGTCCACCAGTGTATCCAGCGCCACCTGTTTGAAACGGACGGTCGAACCCTCCTGCCCGGCAACCTCCAGCGCGGTCGCGGCCTTCCAACCATCCGGAAGTTTCAATGACGCCTCCACCGCAATCCGGCGGACATAATATCCCGCCGGATAAAGCACTACGGCGTTCCATTCGATGTTGAGCATTTCCGGAGTCGTGACGATGCGCCCCTGGCTGCCATCTGTCGGCGCCAGAAACTGGAACTCCGCCTCCACGCTGGACGTTCCTTCGGGCACGTTGATGTGAAATGCAAACACATCCACCGGATCGCGCCGCCATGTCAGCGCCTGCCCGCCGACGCTGATCTTGAGCCCCGCGAGTTCCTGGACTATCCCGCCTGGCGAATGTTCGCCCGGCAGCCACTTTGGATACAGGAGCGTGAAGGGACCGGGCGCGGCGACCGGAATGGTCTCATGGACCTGAACAATGCCCCGGGTAATGTCGGAGGCGTCCACCGACAGAGTGACGACTCCCGGCCACGCGACGTCGCGGGCCGCCGGAATCGAGTCTACGATGGGTTGCGCTACCGGCGCGCTGTTTTCAGCGCGTGCGAACAGCGGCAAAAGGGCAATCACAAGCGGAAAGGCGCGCTTGCGAATGGTCATCATTCGATTCATGGCTTGGATTATTCCCTTGGGAACGGAAAAAACGCCACAAATCTTTTTCTCAGCCCTGCATTACTCTCCGACGCGGGTTCATGGCTGCTTGCTCTCCGTTTTCTCTTCAATTACGATCATGCAGCATGTTTGATTGGGATTGGCTCATTCAACCTTACATGCGCATTTCAACGGCGAAAAGTATGAATAAATCTGGGATATACTTTTCACGTCTGATTTGCGCATTATACCGTGAAGCTTATGACCACCTCTGAATTCAAATTCTACTGCAGCCATTGCGATCAACCGTTGAAGTGCGACCCCTGCCACGCCGGCCGCCAGATTCAATGCCCGGCCTGCCAGCATCTCATTCGCATTCCCAATCCCCCGGCAGGCTCCGGTTTCACCCAGGTGCAGCCGGAATCCGGCCACACTTGGGACACTCACGTGCCCAAGGGCAAAAAAACTTGACCGTCGAGGCGGGGATGCTTTCAGGGAGGCCGCGCGGTTCCTCCAGCCCCGCCGACGTGCTTCACGGTCAGCCCTTCGAAGACGTTATTTCCCCAAATACTTCGACGGATTCCGTATCCGGTCGAGGCGTTCCGCTTCAAGGTCGTTTCGAAGCGTCCAGCTTCTTTTTTCCTTGAAGGCATTCACGATATATTGAGGGAGCAGGCAGACCTCCTTCACCAGAAGGACGGACGCCATACAAATCTGCTTGATAGTGCGCATGGTGGCTTTACTCCAGGTCCCCTACTCCGTGTAAAACAGCGTGCAGAAGATGACAATGAATGATTCTTCTGTTCTGGGCATGGCATTCGGCTCGGCAGGTGAAACCAGCGTGCTCATGTGCGATGCCACCAGGCGCAAGTCCGGGTTTTGACCAAGGAATTGGTTGACCTGCTCCTCAAGAACTGTGGCCGGCGATTTGCCGGTGGACAGCTTTCGAAGAATGACCTCGAATATTTTTACTTTCATGTGGTGCCGTCCGTGCCGAAGCAGACGTTCCCCGTCACACTTGCCGGGGTTTCACCACGAGCAGCACAATTCCGCCGACGAGCGCAAGCGCTCCGACGACCGGCGGGATAAAATGGCTCTGGGTGGTTTCAATGTGCATGCCAAGGAAATCGACCGGCTGACCGGGCGTGTGGAAGGTGATTCCCGAGTAGGCGAGCACCACAATGCCCACGGTGATCAACAACACCGCCAGGGTGTTTTTCGTGTTCATATTGAATTTCAGGTTTGCGTTTCTCAGGCTGCAGACGATTAAGCCACCCTGCGGCCGGAGATGAGGTTGACGAGGATCATGATGACCGCAATGACAAGGAGGACATGAATGAATCCGCCGATCGTCGTGCCGGTCACCAGACCGAGCAGCCAGAGGATGATCAATACTACCGCGATTGTGTATAACATATATTTGGTTTTTTGGTTGTTAGTTCCGGACTCACGATACGGCCGCGGGCGGGTCTTCACCATGGGGTATAACCCTAAGGTGCAATGATGGAGGGGCTGCCCTGACGGACCTTGCGCTTCCGGGCAACCGGTCGCGGTGTTTCTTCCAATTCCGGGACCTCCCAGCCCATTTTGTCCTCAATGATTTCGCGCAATGCGATGTCTGCCATTCCCAGGTTTGCGGTGTCAGCCACCAGGGGCCGGCTCGTCGCCCCTACACCAAAATTGAGCTGGCGCACGCGCCGGGAAATCAAGTTGACCAGAATGTTGGGGTTGCCAACCTTCTCCAGCGCCTTCTTTACAAGTTCAGCATTCATGTGGTTTTTTTGTTTATGGTCATTCGAAACGGATGATTCCCGCGGCCTGGGATGCCGCGCGGACTGACCGGCGCGCTCTCGCGCCAGCCAGCAGCGATTGGCCGGGTTAATTCTGGGATACTGACTTCGCGGGTTCCTTTAGCGCAGTTTTGTCGCTGCTCGCGGGTTTGGTCGCGGGCTTGTGGAACATGTCAGCAGTAGTCTTTCCGACTTCACCGACCGCCTTCACCGCTCCGCCGGCAACCGCCGACGTGGCGTGTTCGGCCCCGACACCCACCTTCTCGACGTCTTTGATCGCCCCCGTGACCAGCCCCGTGGCCGCGGTTCCAATCTCGCCGCCGACGTGGGCAGTGTCCTTGACCGCCGTGCCGACGATGTGACCGGTGGAATCCACCGTCGTCCCAACGACTTTCTCCGTGCCTTTGATGACGGCAACGCTCTTGTCTTTTACTGTCTCGATGACTCCCGAATTCGTTTTGTTCATAATCTGTTTTCTTTCTGGCTGATTGTATTCTCTCCGGCTTGGGCCGGATCAACCCTTGATCGGTGGCGCCGCGATGGTCATGTTGTTGACCACGCTGGTCACGCCGGTGATGTCCGTGACAAGCTTGGTGACCAGGCTCTTTTCGGCATCATTCTTGGCAATGCCGCCCAGCGTAACCACGCCATCCGTTGTCTCGACCTTGGTCTTGAGGGCGCTGGTCGAACGATGCGACAGCAACGACGACTTGACCTCGGCAGTGATGGAGGCGTCATCAATCTTGTCGCCCATAGTTTCGCCGGCGACGACCGGGGTCGTGGCAATCGTCATCTCGTTCCTGACCTCTTTGACATTGTCAACGTCCTTGGCGTATTCGGTGGTGAGCTCTTTTTCGGCCATGCTGGAGGCTTCACCCTGCAAGGTGACAATGCCATCCTTGACATAGACGGTGGTTCCGGTGGCGGTCACATTGCGATGGAACAGCAGCGCGGTTTTCACCTTCCAGCCGATCCATGAATCGGAGTGTTCAGCGGGGGCTTCGCCCTTGACGACGAGCTGATTGTCCACGCTTTTAACGCCGGGAAGACCTTCCACGGTGTCCTGAGCCAGCGATTTGTGGGATGAATCGGCGACGGTGCCGGTCAGGGTGACGGCGCCATTCTTGGACTCGGTTTTAATCGAATCGTCCTTCAAATAGGTTTTGAACACGTAGGACTTGTTGGCGGATGACTCGATGCGGTCGTCCGTGTCGGCGGCCCGCAGTGAGGTGCTGGTGACGAACAGGGTGCCCGTCACTGCGAGGAGCGCGAGCGGATAAGTTGATTTGATTTTCATTATGTTTTTCTTTCGATTGTTAAGTTTTGTTTTTTTATGCTGGATACACGCTAGGTGAGGCGCTGGCTTCCGGCTATGGGGTGTAACCCCACCGTGTTTTTCAAGATTTGTTCTGCAATGACAGACCGGTCGCAACATCGGCTGCCGGAACTGCTTGGCATGTAAAATGTTTTCACCAGCTTATCGGGAACAGAGCTCGCTGATGGATGACATCGCCGGGACGCGGTCGGAAATGACCTTGATGGTCACCAGAATTGGTACCGACAGTAAGGCCCCGGGCACACCCCAGAGCCAGGTCCAGAACATCAAGGAGACAAAAATGACAACCGGATTGAGCGTGAACCGTCGTCCGAGCAGGACTGGTGTCAACAAGTTTGCCTCCAATAAATGGAGGAGCAAATACCACGCGGGCGGGAGGAGTCCCTGCCATAGTGTTTCGAAACT
>DATMLG010000488.1:0-11906 GCA_035570675.1 Verrucomicrobiia bacterium
CCACCGCTCTGAGTCGTCCCGTAGAAATAGCCATCACTGCCCTGAAAAACCCCGGCGTAAGGAGTGCCTCCATCCACGCCGTTGGTAAACGAATGGATCACGGTCAGGTTGCCCGCCGAATCCATCTGGAACACGGTGCCGTAACCCGGCATTCCGCCGGCGCTGGTGGTGCCGTAGAAAAAGCCGTCGGTGCCCTGGATCAATGGCGAAAAAGGCCAGCGGCCGTCGTGGGTCGCAGGGCCCTGAAAAATGTGAATGTTCGTCAGCACACCCGCCGGGGTCACCTTGAAGACGGTGCCATAGGCATTGGTCCCGCCATCGTAGGTGGTTCCGTAGAAATTACCGTCGCTGCCCTGCACCAGTCCTGCTTCCGGAAACGAGCCGTCGTTCACTGCATAACCTTTGAATTGATAGAGAACAGTCTCCGTACCTGCGGAATCGACCTTGAACACGGTGCCGGCATTGGTGACTCCGCCAAACTCGGTGGTGCCGTAGAAATCGCCGTCGGTGGCTTGAATGAGATGCATCCAGATCGGCTGGCTGCCGTCCGCCGGAGGGCCGGTGAATTTATAGAGGGAGGTCACTGTTTGCGCGCGCAATTCGCCCGGGCAACCGGCCAGCAAACAGGATATCACGGCACGGAATATCATTCCAATTGCGGCACGGCAGTGTAAATCTTTCATAAATAATTCTCCTGCGAACGACGTTCTGGATTCCCGCGTTACTCGCACGGCATGGACATCCACGCGTGCCCCTTGAAATTGTCCACACCCCGGTTGCTTGCCCCGAAAAGAGATACCATGCACCGTCAAATTTTGCAATGCCGTGATGGACCCGAATCATCGCTGATTTTCCCGCTTCTCACCGCCCGCATCCGCGGATAACCTGCGCCATGCGAATCTTGCTTCTGCTTTCGTCCTGCCTCCTGCTCGCCGGCTGCGCCGGCACCGGCCCGAACAGCACCGCCCCCAGTTCCGAGGCCGACACCGTTTTCAACCAGCTCGCGGACGATTATATCGGCGGCTTCCTGGCCTGGCGCCCCCAAACCGGCACCGCCCTGGGCCTCCATCAATACGATGGTAAAATCACCGATTGCAGCCGCGCATCGATCGATGCCGAGCTGGCCAGGCTCAAATCGTTCGAACAGCAGCTTGTCGACATTGATTTCTCCCGCCTCAGCCCGCAATGCGCCTATGACTATCGCATCCTCCATGGTGCGATCCAGCATGAGATTTTCAACTTCGAACAGCTCCACGCCTATACCGAAAACCCGATGACCTACGCCGGCGCGATTGACCTCAACATCTATATCAAGCGCGACTTCGCGCCCCTGCCCGACCGCGTCCGCTCCATTATTTCCATACTGAACCAGACCTCCAACGTCATGGCCGCGGCCCGCGCCAACCTTGATGAATCACTCCCGCGTCCGTTCATCGAAACCGCCATCGACCAGGCCGGCGGCGCGGCGGACTTTCTTGGCACCGACCTCGTCAACGCCCTGAAGGATGTGCCGGATACCACGCTCATGGCCGAATTCAACGCCGCGAACACACGCGCCATCGCCGAACTCCGCGGTTATGTCACGTATCTCAAGGAACAAAAGCTGCCCAAGGCCAATGACAATTTCGCGCTTGGCCGCGAGAATTACATGAAGCTGCTCCAGTATGGCGAAATGGTGACAAACAAACCCGAGGATTTGCTGGACCTTGGCCTGAACGAACTGTGGCGCAAGGAACAAGTCTTCAAAGACACCGCGCATCTGATTGATCCCACCAATTCTCCCATCGAAGTGTTCAAGGCCATCCAGAAGGAGCATCCCACCGAGGAAAGCTTGATTCCGGATTCCGTGAAAGACCTCGAAACCATCCGCCAGTTTGTCATCGATCACAATATCGTCACCGTTCCCTCGCAAGTCCGCGTCCATGTGACGGAAACACCGCAATACCTGCGCGCCACGAGCTTTGCCTCCATGGACACCCCCGGTCCGTTCGAAACCAAGGCCACCGAGGCGTATTATTACATCACGCCGGTCGAGAGCAACTGGCCGCCCGAGCAAAAGGAGCAATGGTTGACCGCCTTCAACTATTACACCACGGACATCGTCTCCATCCACGAAGCCTACCCCGGCCATTACATCGCGTTCCTCCATCTCAACGCCTCGTCCGCCACGCCCGTCGAGAAAATCTTCAGCGGCTACGCCTTCACCGAGGGCTGGGCGCATTACTGCGAGCAGATGCTCGTGGACGAAGGTTTCGGCGCCGACCCGTCCGCCGCCCCCGGCAGTCCCGCGGCGCTCAAGGCCGCGAAATACCGCCTGGCCCAGACCGACGAAGCCCTCCTCCGCATCTGCCGCCTCTGCGTCTCCATCAAGATGCACTGCCAGGGCATGACCGTGCCCGAGGCCACCCGCTTCTTTCAGGACAACTGTTACTATGAACTCGGGCCCGCCCACTCCGAGGCCGTCCGCGGAACCTTCGACCCCGAATACCTTTACTACACGCTCGGCAAAATCGAGATCCTCAATCTGCGCGACGATTACAAGAAACAGGAAGGCGCCAACTTCTCCCTGCAAAAATTCCACGACGAACTCCTGGCCCACGGCGCGCCGCCCGTCCGCCTCATGCGTGAAATGATGCTCAAGGACCGTGCCGACTGGGACAAGGTCCTTTGATTCGGCACGGGGAATTTGTGCCGCCCGGGCTTTTTTGCTTCTCAGAGGAAAAGCCCCATGCCCCCGCCCGTGGGAAACGGGCGAGGGTGGCGCGAGAGCGCCAGGTGGGGCTGTATGGGGAAAAATAATCTTGGCGCGGGCTGACGCTCAGTCACCGACGCCGGAAAGCAAGGGCGCAGGAACTGATGAGGAAAACCTGGCCTTGCTCCCGGCAAAAATCTGCAGACGCGCGGCCTTTTCGGCCAAAAAACTTTCCCGCAGGGGCGCGGCCGCCTTTTGATAATTTTCCACCTGTTCCGCCTTCATCCCGCTTTTCTCCTGAATTATTCTCATGCCCTCTTCTGAGCAGCAGCCCTGCCATTCTCAGCCCTGCGAAACCACTTCCATTCCCAATAAATCAAGCCTTTCTCAGCCCTTCCCGCCGGTCAATCGCGTCACCAGAAAATCACGAAAGCCGTCCAGATTTTTCCAGGCTGTCGCCGCATTGACCATGTTCGCCTGGGGATCGATGATGGTGAAACCGTCGTCAGTCACCCGCACCCCCAGCCGTTCCATCTGGCAGAAGTCCTGGTTCATCGCCAGATAAACAGCCACCGTGTCGAACAGCGTGCTCGAATGATGTTCCGCCCCGTCGTCATGGATGTTGGTGGCCTTGCTCCATATCCGGTAATTCTCAATGACAGTCGCGGCAATCACATCCTTCGCGTCGCGAACCCGGCGATACCTTTCGCCGTCGAGATTCACCAGGCCGCAGGTGTCCAGCGGAGTGATGGTCTTGTCCCACGGCGCGGCAAACACCGTCTGACACGCCTTCGCGTCGGCCTTCACGTTCCATTCCGGCGAGATCTTTTTGCTCCCGCCGTATCCAAGCCGCAGGCTGCCTTGCATTCCGACAAAACGCGCCAGCGTGGCAATCTTCGGATCGCGCGCCACGGCCGCGGCGAGAGTTGGCATCGGAGCGATGCAGATGACCGTGACGCCTTCGCCCGATTGATGGATGGCATCAATGATCGCCTGCACCCCGTCCCGTCGCACCTTCCCGGGATAGGAATCCAATTCATAGTCCTTCACCCACGCGCCCTGATTGCCTTCGCCACGCGGCTCTCCGTCCATCCCCACGCCCACCGGGATGTCCGACCGTCCCACCGTCTGGAGAAATTTCGCGATGAGCTTCGCCCGGTATTCGGTCTTGCCGTATTCGCCCACGACTAATTTCACATCCAGCTCCGGACTTTTTAAAGCCAGCCCCAACGCCCAGGTGTCGTCAATGTCATCACCGATGTCCGTCGCGAGAATGACTGGAATCGGCCGGGCCGTCACTGGTTTCTCCTGCGCCAAGGTTTGCTGCGTCATCGGCAGCCCGAGAGCTTGAATCCCGGCCGCACCGGCGATGGCCGCAGTTTGTTTAAGGAAACGCCGGCGATTAACTGCCGGAAAATCGTTCATGGACGGGTCCTCCAAACAACCTGAAGGGGGAAATGTGTCATGGAATCATTGGAGCATTCCCCCGGGCGATTGCCAGAATAAATTTCCGCTTCGACCCGCCCGGAATCTGATTGCCAATCCCCAATCAATCCGGCCAATATCCTGTCATCGTGAACTTTCGCGACAAAATCATCCCCTGGGACGCCCTGCCCGCCTGGCGCGCGCGGCTGCGCGAGCAACACCGCAAACTCGTTGTCACCAACGGCTGTTTCGACCTGCTCCACACCGGCCACGTCACATACCTTGAAACCGCACGCAACCTCGGCGACGCCCTGGTCGTCGGCATGAACAGCGACGCCGCCGTGCGTGAATTAAAAGGCCCCGACCGTCCGGTCAACAACGAGAGCGACCGCGCGCTCGTGCTGGCCGCCCTGGAAAGCCTCACCGGCGTCTGCATCTTTAATGAACGCACCGCGACCCGTTTTCTCGCCGCCGCGCAACCGGACATTTACGTCAAGGGGGGCGATTACACGCTCGAGACCTTGAACAAGGACGAGCGCCGCACGGTCGAAGAGGCGGGTGGAAAAATCGTCATCATCCCCTTTGTGCCCGGCAAATCAACGACCGCGTTGCTCCAGAAAATTGCCCGGCTCTGATTTGGCGGCCATGATCACGGGCGTTCAGACCACCGGCCGCAAATGAAAATCCTGGTCATTTCCCTCGCGGGCATTGGCGACACGCTCATGGCCACGCCGCTCATCCACGAGCTGCGCGCCAATTTTCCGGACGCCGCCATTGACGCGCTCGTGATGACGCCCGGCTCCCGCGACGTGCTGGCCGGCAATCCGAACCTCAACGAGGTTCATCAGGAATATCTCATCAAGGCCGGACCGGTGGTCTCGCTGAAATTCCTCTCCCGTTTGCGCCCGCGTCGTTACGACCTCTCCCTCAACACCCATCCGCAGAGCCGGTCGGTTTACCGCGTCGCGGCGCGCATCATCGGCGCCCGCATCCGCGCCAGCCACCGTTACGAACAGTCCGGCGTTCTCGACCACTTCCTGGTCAACCGCACGGTGCCGCAGGATTACAACCTCCATTGCCTTGAAAACAGCCTCGCGTTGCTGCCCTTGTGCGGCGCAAAGCCGTTGCTGCCCGCGCACGACTACGAACTTTTTCTCACCGCCGCCGAACGCGGCTGGGCGGATCAGTTCGTGGCGCAATCAAAGCTCGCCGGCCGCGTCCGTCTCGGCATCCACGTCGGTTCCGGCGCCACCAAGAATCTCGCGCTTCGTCGCTGGCCGCTCGACCATTACATTACGCTGATAAAAAAATTGAACCAGACCCGCCCGGAGATCGCCGTCCTGCTGTTCGGCGGGCCGGAGGAGGAGCGCGATCACGCACAGGTCCTCGCCGCCACCGGTTCCGACAGCGTGTTTGTGCCGCGCACCCCGGACCTCCGTCATGCGGCCGCGCTGGTCGGAAAATGCGATGTTTTCCTGAGCGTGGACACGGTGTTCATGCATCTCGCCGCCGCCATGAAGGTGCTGCGGCAGGTGGTCATCGAAACCCCCACGTTCAACAAAACGGTCGAACCGTGGCATCAGCCCTTTGCTCTAGTCAAGAATCCCGCCGTCGCCGGCCGGAACCTTGAATACTACCGCTACGACGGCGCGGACATCCGCGGGACGCCCGGGGAATTGCAGCGTTGCATGGCGTCCGTCACCGTTGATGCCGTTTATCGCGCAGTCACCGGATAAAGGCTTGACGCCGGGAGTCGCGCCGTAAGAAAATTGGCGCGTTTCCTGCGCCTGTTCACGCCGGCCACGGTCAACGGCGCAATGAAATGGAAAAAACATTATGAGTCTGGACAATAACACGGGCGCGGTGCGGAAGCTGAATGTGGGTTGCGGCACCGACATCCGCGAGGGCTGGACCAACCTGGACCTGATCGATTACGGCGGCAACCAGATGACCGACCTGAACAAGTATCCCTGGCCGTTTCCGGAGAACCATTTCGATTACATCCTCTGCTCGCACATCCTTGAGCACATGCAGAACTTCAATGCCGTCGTCAACGAGCTGTTCCGCATCGCCAAGCCGGGCGCGGAAATCGAGGTGCGTGTCCCGTTTTTTCTCAGCACCAAGTACTACAGCGAACCCGACCACCGCATTCCCTTCGGCATCCGTTCCTTTGACAATTATGAGGACATTGAGGGCAAGCGGCTGAAATTCTACGAGAAATGGAAGCTCCGCCATCGCACGAACTACAACAGCCCGGCGCGGTTTGTGGTGGTCGTGAAACGTTTCCACTACAGCAATTTTTCCGTCCTCAAATGGATGGACTGGTGGATCAATTTCGAACCCGTCATGTTCGAGCGCTTCCTGGCGGGAATTTTTCCGCCGGAGGAGGTCATCTTCCAGTTGCGCGTTTCCAAAAAACCGGCCCCGGCCGCCAGGTCGTGAGAGCTTCGCCCGCGCGCCCCGCCTGATCCATGTCCGACACCGTCCAAACCGACGCCGCCCCGCTCATCAGCGTGGTCATCCTGAATTACAACGGCGCGAAATGGATTGAGCGCTGCCTTCTGTCCCTGCGCCAGCAAACCGTTTTCCAGCGAATCGAAGTCATCGTCGCGGACAACCGTTCCTCCGACGGCTCCGATTTGCTCGCCGAGAAATTGCTGGGCGAATGGACCAACGGCCGCTTTGTCCAGAACGGCCTCAACCTCGGTTTTTGCGAGGGCAACAATCGCGGCGCCTTGCCCGCCACCGGCCAGTATCTGTTCTTCCTGAATAACGACACCTGGCTCGAACCCGATTGTCTGGAGGTATTGTTGCGCGAGACCGAACGGATGAAGGCGGACGCCGCCACGCCGCTGGTCATGAATTTTGATGATGATTCATTTCAAGCCCTCGGCGCGTCGGGATTCGACATCTTTGGGCTGGCCTCCTCCCGGATTGAGCACGCCGACACGCGGGAAGTGCTCATGCCGGAAGGCTGCTCGTTCCTGATCCGGCGCAGCCTGTTCGATACGCTCGGCAAATTTGACGCGGAGTTTTTCATGTTTGGCGACGAACTGGACCTCGCATGGCGGTTGTGGATCGCAGGCGGCCGGGCCGTCGCCGTGCCTTCCTCCCGCATGCATCACCGCGGCGCACCCAATGTAAATCCCCGCGGCGGCGGCGCGGTCGTGGAAATGCGCACCAGTGACACCAAGCGCTTTTATGCCAACCGCAACAGCCTGCTGATCATCCTGAAAAACGCGAAAAATATCCTTCTGCTTCTCGCCGTATTGATGGCCGCACTGTTTCTGGCCGAGGCGCTGGTCATGTGGTTGCTCATCCGCCGCTGGAGCTTTGTCCGCCGCGCCTACCTCGGCGCCTTCGCCGATTGCTGGCGGTTGCGCCATCATGTCCGGGCCGAACGCCGGCGCGTCCGCCAATTCCGGCGACGCAGCGATTGGTGGATGCTGCGCTTCTTCCGTCTGCGCTTCAATCGCTGGTATGAAATCAACCGCCTGCGGCAGCTCGGCGTGCCAAAAGTGACGGCGAATTGAGCAGGTTGCTCATTTGTTGGTTTCAACCGTCCAAAACGAAAGCTTGAGGTCCGGCTTGAAACCTTCTGGATCCTGCGTCACGAAGCGGATGCTGTCGAATTCCGGAGTCAACGCGGAAGCAGGCTCGACGTGCAGCCCGTAGGCCGTGAGAAAATCAATCGGGTTCAAGATGAGCGGCCGCAGCAGAAAGCCCGTGCCGGCGCCCGATGGAAGCACCCGGACGGGTCCCAGCCGGCGGCCGGGCGCATCCAAGACAATATACGCCGACGGCGGCCGGAGGAGGAAGGATTGGGCGCGCCCGCGGAGGGAATATTCGATATCAACCGAGCACCAGAGCCATTTGCCGTTGGAACTCGGCAGCGTCACGCTCTGATCCCAGGCAATCGTCCGGGTGTCCTGCAGCACCCGCTCGAGGTTGGGCTGACCCGGCACGTGCTTCAACAATATCATGTCCTTGTCAATCAACAGGGGCTGGTAACGCTGCAGCACTTGCAACAGGGCGAGGGCGTCATCCTGCGGCGCGAGGCGCCCGTCGATCTGGCCGATGTTCGCCAGGAGAAACGCCGGGGCGGTGGCATCGTTGCGGTAAAAATCCTCGTTGCGGCGCATGATCATTTCGGTCGTGGCACCAAAGTTGATGGCCATCGGCCGCGGGGTATAATTCAAATTATTGAGCAGAATGATGCCCGGCAAATAACCAAACTCATCGATGGTGGCGTCACCAACCGTTTTTTTGACTTGCGGCAGGACCGCCGACGCGCGGTTCTCCAGAACCCGGGCATCCAGGGACCGCCGACGCGAAGGCCAGTCGGCCAGTTCTGAGAAATTCGCGCAAATCCGGTCCAAGGGCCCCTCAAGCGCGCTCCCGAGCGAGGCGTAGCCGGAATACGACTCGTTGTCTATCTCCACCCGGCAGGCGGAGATTGTGCAGATGATGGTGATGATGATTGGCGCCGCGGCGAGGCGGTACATGTTCAAGTTCGTCCGTAATATGCCAATCCTCCCCGGGCGGGTCGGCACTGGATTTTTAGGACTGCCCCCGGACAAGGGGCGTTCATGGGCCAGGAAGAGCAGCGGCGCGGCGGTCAGGATGGAGGCCCAAAAAAATCCCCCATGATCCGACCGCACATATCCGTGTTTCCATATCACGAAAATGCAACCAGCTTCGAACACGGTGGTCGTGAGACGGCGCGAATACTTATGCCACTGAAGGAATCGCAGGGCATTAAACGCCACAAAAGCAATGATGACGATGACTCCGAGCCAGACTGTCACCGGATTCCCATAGGTGGCCAGTGCTTCGTTGTATCCCTTGGAGAACTCCTTTGCGCTGCGCATGAAGGCGAAGACATTTGAAAACTTCTGCCCCGCGAGCAGCCACAGCAGCACGGTGCTGACGCCGAGGCAGGCCAGGTTGCAGGCCAGATCCACGAATTGGCGCGTGCGGACGCGTTCCACGGCGACCAGCATCAGCAGAAGACCAAAAGTCATGAGATTGGTGATCTTCATCAGAATCAGTAGGCCGAAAACCACGCAAATCACCGCGTCCTCGATGAACCTGCGGCCGCGCGTGCGGTCGGACAGCAACAGATGGTGTCCGGCCAGCAACGCGAACAAGTCGCAGATCGGGTCGAGCTGCTCTTGCGACAGCACCAGCGTGAAGAAGAGCGTGAGAAACCAGACCGCCTTCGCGGTGGTGGTTGCAAAATAACGCCGCGCCCCCAGCGCGAACCACGCCACGGTCATGCCAAACAGCACCCCGAACAGCAGCTTCTGCGTGGGCAGAATGCCTGAATACGAATGCGGGTTCTGAAGGTAACCGTAGGGCCCGACGTTTTGGATGACATCCCGGCCAAACTGATACTTCGCCTTGGCATAAAACTCGAATGACATATCACTGCCCAGATCATGCGTCATGGCCACGGGCACCTTGGGCAGCCGGATGAAATTCAATGCGAGCAACGCATAAAGCAGGACCAGGAGCGGAACCCTGAATTTCTGGAACGACCCGGGCAGGCCTCCCTGCGGCCCGCCCGAATCCGGGCGGACGCCATTTCCAACGGCATTGGATTTGGAGGGAAGTGGCCGTTTGCGCTTCGTTTTCAAAATTCTTGCGGGAGTATGGTAACCGGCAGGGTCGGGTCAAGCGGGAACTGCGCGGCCGCGGTCACGTCTGGCTGAGGATGTAATCGCTGATGCCGCCGGACCGGCCGGTTATTTTAAGCCCCAGCTTTACCGCAAACCGGGCGGCCCATCTGGGCGTGGCAGCCAAGATGCGTGAGTATTTTGACACGTCGGAGCCGGAAGCGCGCCACAGCAAAATTTCTGAAAAACTGGGTTGCTGCGGGCGCACGGCGGTTTTGGACCAGGATGCGAGCGGGAAGGACCAGACCACCTCCGCCATGGTGTGCCCGATCAGTTGCGCGCCGCCGGTGACCCAGCTCTGGTGTCCAAAACGGACGGACACCAGGATTTCGTCCACGAATTTGGTGGCGGTCGGCCGCAGAAAGGGAATTACAAAAGTCAGGAACCGGGTGCCAAAGTATTTCCGGGAGTCCTGCATCCGGTCCACCCAGACAGGGCGGCGGATGATCAGGCTGCCGACAAATGAACCCAGATCTCCGAGTTCCGCGAACATCTGATCATACTCTCTTGTGGTATATTCGCGGGCGGGAAGAGCCACCCAGCGCGGCTTCAACACGCGTTGCATGGTGCGCTCGCGCACTTCTGCATTTACAATGATGAGGTCCTGCGGCCCGGCCAGCCGGGACAGGACCAGTTCCACCGCACCCGGTTTGAACCAGTCATCATCCGAAAAAAGCCAGACCCACTCTCCGCGCGCCGCGGCAACCGCCTCTTCGTAGGCCTCGTCAAAGCTGGGGGCCTTGCCGCGTTCATAACGGATGTGTGGCGTGAGCCGGGCGGTCACTTTCGGATCGGGGAAATTTGCGCTGGCGTCCACAATCACCAGCTCCACGCCCTCGCGGAGTTGCGGGGCGATGGTTTCAATCGTTTCCAGCAACAATTCGCTGCGGTCCTTCGTCGGGATGATGATGGAAAGTTTCATGGGCTTTGGAAGTTAAGTCCCCTTCGCTTTCTCATAAACGGCGCACATCACGCCTTCGCCCGGCAACTGGTCAATGGATTCGAAACGCCGCCAGTTCCTGGCCATGCTGTAAGGCTCGCGCCATACCGGATAAAGCAGGTCGTGCCGCTTGTGCTCGAAGTTGGCCTGCAACCAGCCCTTCTCGCGCTCGCCCCAAATCTCAAGGACCGCGGGACGGCCCGTGATCTGCTCGAGCTTCCGCAATCCGTCGCCCGAATAAAATCGTTGGAAAAAATAGCCGCCCTCCACCTTCTCCTGCGTGCCGTAAGGATCCCGGTCGATCAACTGGGTGCCTCCATCGGCGCAGGCCGGCACGGTCAAAATCAGGCGCCCTCCCGGGTTCAGCATCTGCCAGAGTTTGTTCAACACGTCAAAATCGTTGGGAATATGCTCCAGCACGGAAACGCAGGTGACCAGGTCGAAGCGCGCCCCGGGGTCCACCGCATCAATCGTTGAGTTGATGGTGGTGCATTTGAAACCAAGCAGTTCGGCCATCTCCCGGGTTTCGGCGATGTCGGTGGAATCGGGATTGAGCAATGTGGATGAGGCCTGCGGGTTTCGGGACAACAACAGCGCCGCAATCAATCTGGGCGACGACAGGTCCAGCCACGTCTGGAATTTCCCCGCGAGCCGTTGCACAAAATCAATTTCGAAGTAGCGCGTGGAATCGAGCGGGTAATAGATCCACTTGGCATAAAGCTTGGAAGGTTTTTTGGCCGTCAATCTCAGGCCCTTCCTGATGGAAAACAAATGCACTCCCAGGCCCTTCCCGCCGGCCAGCCACGCGGCCGCCAGGAAGCACGGGGACAATAAAAGCGAGAGCAGCCCCATCCGCGCCGCTTGCGCAGACGTCAAATCGACCCGGTCGGCGGTCTTGATCAACGAATTCATCTGCTTGGAGATGGGTCGATCCTGGCCTTGAGCAGGCGCCGCGCGAAGGGTTCCACCGCGGAATAATCCTTGCCCGAACTCTGGCAGGCTTGAGCGGATGAATCCGTTTTCGCGCATAAGACGACAATTTGCCCGTTCATTGTGTTGTATTGATTTTCCTGACTTTCTAAAAAGCGAAATTGCTTTCGCCGGGCGCCCGCCGGATTCCGGCAGGATCCGCCCGGCTCAACCGAGCTGGTTCAGCATTCCGCAAAGCTCG